>CAIWXH010000522.1 GCA_903916565.1 uncultured Oscillochloris sp.
CCAACGACTTGATGCCCAAATCTACCCCAATGGCCGGGCCGGTGTGGGTTGGCGGCGTGTGGGCAACCTCCACCTGGATGCTGATCCACCACCACCCGGCCCGATACCGAATCGTCGCGCCGAGGATCTTCCCCGTGAAGCGCAGCGCTTCGGTCATGTTCAGGTGGCCCACCGTTGAGACCTTGAGCGTGTGTCCGTCTACGGTGAGCCGGTCATTGGCGACGGAGAACGACCCGTACCCGTGCCTGCGGGACTTGAACGTAGGAAAACCGACTCGTTTCCCCTTGCGCCGTCCACGACGGCTCGCGTAGAAGTTTGTAACCGCATTCCCTAGATGGGTGTGTTCGTCCTTGGATGGTGTCGGTGTGCATTATGTGTATTATAAAACACTTGTGTGTATAATACAAAGGCTATGTTAAAGCTCCTCTGTTGGTGTTTCGACAAGGTTTGTGGCTGCTGATACGCTCGGTCTGAAACCTGAAACCCGGCACCTGAAACCTCATGTGCCTTGTTTCGAATCAAAGACCTGGAGCAACTCGCGCACGACGCGCTCGCGCTCGCTGACGCTGTCGCTTTGGATGGCGGTGGTGACACAGCAGCGCAGGTGTTCCTCAAGGATCAGCGCGTCGAGCTTGGACAGCGCCTGCTGGATGGCCCGCGTCTGCTTGAGCAGATCGATGCAGTAGGTCTCGCTCTCGACCATGCGCTGCACGCCGCGTACGTGGCCCTCGATGGTTTTCAGCCGGGTGAGCAACTGCTGCTTGTGGTCAGCGTTCATCGCCTTATCCCTCACCCCACCCCCCAGGGGAGGGGGTCGGTCAAATGTAGTATAGCAAACTTGGCGTGGGCGCGCAAGCTATGGGGCGATACGAGCATGGCGGTTGCAACGTCGTGCCACACCCCACGCCCGGTGGCTGAAGCCACGGGCTACGGGTGACGAAGGCCGCCTGCGCGGCCTCCATGAGCCTGCGAAGGCAGGCTTCGCAGATCAAGAGCCGGGGACTTTAGTCCCCCGGCGGCGACTTTGCAACCGCCACGTCAACGTCGCCCACCGGGGGGGCTGAAGCTCCCCGGCGGGCGACGAAACTCGTCTGCCGATTCTTGCGCTGCCGGATCAGTCAGGCCAATAGCGCACTAACTGACCACGTTCATTGTAGAGTGCGCCATCGTCCTGCGTCGTGTTATTCCAGATCGTGTCAGCGGGGCCGGGGTACGTGCGCGACTGACCGGGTGCCAAGGTGCCGCTAATCGGATGCTGCTGGTTGCCGGTAATACTGTACCGTGTGCCACGCGCCATTAGCGAGAACCTCTTGCAACTCCTCGCTATAGCAATCCTACCCGGGTTGTTGAGCGCCTGCCGGGGGACTGAAGTCCCCGGCTATGGGATGCGAAGGCCGCCTGCGCGGCCTGAACGAGCCTGCGAAGGCAGGCTTCGCAAATCAAGCGCCGGGGGCTTCAGTCAATAATCCGTATAGGACTGCTATAGTATCTGCCCCCGAAGGGACGCCCTAGCGGATCTAGCGTCGCCCGCCGGGGCGCTGAAGCGCCCGACTCTGTGCGACGAAGCCCGCCTATTTTTGCCAGGGGGGCGGGCGATAATTTCGACGCCTTGTACCTTGCTCGTCAGCTCGCCTGTGCCGTTTTCACCGCCACTGGTCGCGCCGCCGCTCAGCACAAGCTGCGCTGAGCCGCCGCCAAACAGGCGGGTAAAGCTCTGTGCGAACTCGGTGGCGACGGCGTGAAAGGTGGCCTGGAAGCGGCTGCTTATCGCCTGATCAAGCTCGCCAATCAGCTCACGCAGAGTTGCGTTCGCCGCACGCAGATCAAGGGCTATGCCAAGGTTTGTGGATGCTGTACCATTTGGGCTCGCGCAGGGTTTGCTGATGCGTTTGGCCTGAAACCTGAAACCGGGCACTTGAAACCTTGTCTATGGTACAATTCAACAGATCCCCAGTCGTGCGCTGTCAACATATAGATGTGTCCCGCTTCGCGTATGCCTTGATACAGCCTTTTGCGCTGTACCGTGTGGTCTGCGCGGTCTGCCTAATGGTTCGTCGCGGTGTCGTATTCCCGATACGGTTTGGCGAAGCGACCCCGCTAAGTGCATACACAGGAGCGATATGAAGCGTCAGATGCTCGTGGTTCTCACCGGCGCGCTCGCCATGCTGCTTACCGCATGTGGCGGTCAGACACCCCAGGCGGCCACGCAGCCGCCGGCCCAGCCCACTACCGCAGCCCCCGCCACGACCCAAGGCCCGACCGCCGCCCCCGCGACCGCCGCGACCGCCGCTCCCTCCGCCGCCGCTGGTGGGGGCCAGGCCCAGCCCGCCACGGGTGGCCGCATCCAGACGATTATCAGCCGGGGTAAGCTGATCTGTGGCGTGAACGCCAGCGCACTCCCCGGCTTCGCGTCGGTAGACTCGACCGGCACCTACAAGGGCTTCGATATCGATTATTGCAAAGCCATCGCCGCCGCGCTCTTCAATGATCCGAGCAAGGTCGAGTACCGCCCGCTCAGCGCGGCGGATCGCTTCACCGCCCTCCAGACCGGCGAGATCGATGTCCTCAATCGCAACTCGACCTTCACGCTTCAGCGTGATGGCGCCCTTGGCCTAGAGTGGATGCCCACCACGTTCTACGACGGCCAAGGCATGATGGTACGCAAGAGTAGCAACATCAAGACCCTTGAGGATCTGAATGGGGCGACGATCTGTGTGCAGACCGGCACGACCACCGAGCTGAACCTCGCCGATAACTTCCGCGCCCGTGGCCTCAAGTTTACCCCGCTGGTCTTCCAGACCAACGACGAGGTGGTCGCCGCCTACGAGGCCGACCAGTGCAATGGCTTCACCACCGACAAGTCGGGCCTGGTCAGCAGCCAGACCCTGCTGAAGAACCCGGCAGAGCATCAGATCCTCGATGTGACGATGTCGAAAGAGCCGCTTGGCCCCGCCGTCGCCCAGGGCGACCAGCAGTGGGGCGACGCGGTGCGCTGGATCGTCTTTGCCACCTTCCAGGCGGAGGAGTTCGGCATCACCTCGGCGAACCTCGGTGAGTTCACGAGCAGCACCGTCCCCGACATCCAGCGCTTCCTGGGCCTGGGCGACAACAAGCTCGGCGCAGGCGTCGGCCTGTCAAACGACTTTGTGCAACGCGTGATCAAGGCGGTAGGTAACTACGAAGAGATCTACAACCGCAACCTCGGCCCCAGCACCCCCTTCAACCTGCCGCGCGGCCTCAACACACTCTACACCAAGGGCGGGCTGCTCTACTCGCCGCCCTTCCGCTAAGAAGCGTGGTCGCGGGGAACACCAAATGCTCCCCGCGACCGACCCCCGACCAAGGGAGTTGCTCTATGGCCACTGAAGCGCGGCAGCGTACCGCGACCCCCTTCTACCGCGACAGCCGCAGCATCGCAAGCATCCTCCAGGTGGGGTTCGCCATTGCCGTCATGGTGGGGCTCTGGCTCCTCTATACCAATATGATGGATGGCCTGCGCCGTGCAAATCTGCTGCCAAGCTTTGCGTTCCTCACGCAGCCCGCCGGGTTCCCAATTGCCGAGAGCGTCATCCCCTACGACCCCACGATGAACTACGGCCAAGCCTTCATCGTCGGCGTGATCAACACCTTGCGGGTGGCCGTCACCGGGATTATCCTCGCCACTATCCTCGGCCTCTTCCTCGGGATCTGCCGCCTCTCGAACAACTGGCTGCTGCGGAACGCCGCCCTCGTCTACGTCGAGATTGTGCGAAATGTGCCCCTGCTGCTCCAGCTCATCTTCTGGTTTCTGCTTACCAAAGCCTTCCCCCGCGTGCAAGAGAGCATCAACCTGGGCGGGTTGATCTACTTGCATAACCGTGGCCTCACGATGGCATGGCCCGAGGCCCACGCCAGCTTTACGGAGTGGACACCCTGGCTGTGGGCCGGACTGCTGCTTGGTGTGGCCTACTACGTGGCCCGGCGCATCCAGTTCGTTCGCCGCGACCGGCCTGGTATCGCCCTGCCCTGGGCGCTGCTGCTTGTTGCTGGCACGGCGCTTGCAGGCTTCGTCGCCACCCGGCTGCAAACGGGCGACTGGCCGGTTGTGCTCAACCTCCCCGAGCTTCAGCGCTTCAACTTCACGGGCGGGCTGGCCGTCACCGCCAGCTTCGCCGCCCTGCTGATCGGCCTGGTGATCTACACCGCCGCTTTTATCAGCGAGGTGGTACGCAGCGGCATTCAGGCCGTCAACAAGGGCCAGCGCGAGGCCGCACGCGCGCTTGGCCTGACGAACGGGCAGACCCTGCGCCTAGTGATCTTCCCCCAGGCGCTGCGAATTATCATCCCGCCGCTGACCAGCCAATATCTCAACCTCGCCAAAAATAGCAGCCTCGCCGTCGCCATCGCCTACCCCGACCTGTTCTATGTCGGCAGCACGATCAATAACCAGACCGGCCAAGCGGTGCCGGTCATTCTGATGCTCATGGGCAGCTACCTCGTTCTCAGCCTGCTGACCTCGCTGGTGATGAACTGGTACAACCGACGCATCCAACTGGTGGAGCGGTAAGCATGGCAAGTACTGATCTCTCGACGGGCCGCACGCGACCGGCACGCCCCAGCATCGACGCCCTGGGCTGGCTGCGGGAAAATCTCTTTAGCTCCTGGCTAAACACGCTGATCAGCCTTGTCCTGCTGTGGATGATCTACGAACTCGTCAGCGGGCTGGCGGGCTTCATCTTCCACGCGCAGGGTTGGTCGGCGGTGGCGAGCAACCTGAAGCTGCTGCTGACCTGGACGTATCCGCCCGACCAGCTTTGGCGACCCCAACTTGTCTTCGGCCTGCTGGCGCTGCTACTCGGCCTCAGCGCGGGGGTCTGGCGCGGGATCACACTTGTCCTGGCCACTGGCTTTGGTGCGCTCTGCCTCATTGCCGCCCTGCTCGCCCTCGCGCTGCCTGCGACGGCGAATCAGGTGGCGCTGCAAGCGTGGCAGATGTGCTTGGCTGCCGCCGCCCTCGTGCTGGCCGGGTATGGCGGCAGCACAGCGGCCCGCGAGCGCCTACGCTGGCCTGTGGTGATCGCCTGGGTGCTGCTCTACCCCACGGTCATCCTGATTCTGCGCGGCGTTGGCGGTGCCATGCCCGTGGTCGGCAGCAACCTCTGGGGCGGCCTGATGCTGACCGTGCTGCTCTCGGCCAGCGGGATTGTGCTCTCGTTCCCCCTCGGCGTGCTGCTCGCCCTCGGTCGGCGCGGCAACCTGCCCGTGATCCGCTGGTTCTGCGTCGCCTACATCGAGCTGATTCGCGGCGTGCCGCTGGTCACCGTGCTCTATATGGCCTCGCTGATGCTGCCGCTGTTTCTCCCCGGCGGCGAGAATATTGACCAACTTGTGCGCGCCACCGTGGCCGTGACGCTCTTTAGCGCCGCCTACCTAGCCGAGATTCTGCGCGGCGGGCTTCAGGCGATCCCCAAGGGCCAGGCCGAAGCCGCCCGCGCCCTTGGCCTCAACATGTTTCAGACCACCCTGCTGATTATGCTGCCCCAGGCACTACGGGCCGTGATCCCCGTGCTGGTAAGCCACTTCATCAGCCTGTTTAAGGACACCTCGCTGGTGGTGATCGTCGGCCTCGCCGATCTGCTTGGTGCCGCGCAGGGCATCGTCGGCCAACCCCAGTGGCTCGGCACGCCCGGCGGCGTCTGGCGCGAAACCTTTCTGGTGATTGCGGTGATCTACTGGGCCTTGAGCTTCACGATGTCGCGCTCGGCGCGCCAGATCGAGTTGGAGCTGAATATTGGGAAGCAGTAGCCATGAGCCACCCTATCTCGACCGAAGATATTATCATCTGTGAACATGTGAACAAGTGGTACGGCGACTACCACGCGCTGCGCGATGTCAATCTGCGCGTCAAGAAGGGCGAAGTGATCGTGATCTTCGGCCCCTCGGGCAGCGGCAAGAGTACTTTCATCCGCACGATTAACCGGCTCGAAGAGCATCAGGAGGGGCGGATTATCGTTGATGGGATCGAGATGACCAACGACATCCGCAACATCGACACCATCCGCCGCGAGACGGGCATGGTCTTCCAGCAGTTCAATCTCTTCCCGCATCTGACCGTGCTGGAAAATGTGACGCTGGCACCAATCTGGGTACGCAAACAGACTCGCGCCGAGAGCGAGATTCGCGCCATCGAACTGCTGGAGCGGGTTGGCATCAAAGAGCAAGCCCGCAAGTTCCCCGGCCAGCTTTCGGGCGGGCAGCAGCAGCGCGTCGCCATTGCCCGCGCCCTAGCGATGAGCCCGCGCATCCTGCTCTTCGACGAGCCGACCTCGGCCCTTGACCCCGAGATGATTAAGGAAGTACTTGACGTAATGCGCGAACTCGCCGGCTCTGGCATCACGATGCTCTGCGTCACCCACGAGATGGGCTTTGCCCGCGAGGTGGCGAACCGTATGGTCTTTATGGATAAGGGCCAAGTCGTCGAGGAGGGCGTCCCAGCGCAAATCTTCAGCGAGCCGCGTCAGGATCGGACGCGGCTGTTTCTGAGCCAGATTCTCTGAAGGGGTCAGGTGCTAGTACACGTCGGCGGAAATACGCGGCAGGTTTTTTACCACGAAGCGCACGAAGGTCACGAAGGCCGAACCGCGTGCTGCTGCGTTCCATACCTATGAAAATCACCACGCAACCCCACAGGAACGTCCAGAAAGCGGTGCTAGGTTTCAGGCAGAGCATATCAGAACGTTGGGCGCGTGCAGGGCTTGCTGACCCCTGACTCCTGACTCCTGACCCCCGACCCCTACACCGGCAGCACGATCAATTCACGCGGCAGCGTCGTCAGGCTGCGGGCACCGTCGGGCGTGAGTACCAGATCGTCCTCGATCCGCACGCCCGTCAGGCCAGGCACGTAGATGCCGGGTTCGACGGTGAAGGTGGTGCCGGGGGCGAGGGGCTGGTCGCTGCTCGCGACGATATTGGGCAGCTCGTGGGCCTCGATGCCGAAGCCATGGCCGGTGCGGTGGATGAAGTACTGGCCGTAGCCGCCAGTCTCAATCACCGCACGGGTGGCGGCGTCAATGGTGCTGCCCGTGGCCCCAGGGTGCGCCGCCCGCCGCCCCGCCTCGTTCGCCCGCAGCACCAGTTCGTAGATATGCCGCGCCTCGGCGGAAGGTTCGCCCAGGGCCACGGTGCGCGTGATGTCCGAGATGTAGCCGTTGTAGCGGGCGCCACAGTCGATGATGATCAGATCGCCCGCCTGAAAAGCCCGGTCGGTGTTGCTGTGATGTGGATTGGCGCCATTTGGCCCACTGGCGATGATATTCTCGAAGCTCTCGCCGTCGGCCCCGGCGGCGACCATCGCCTCGGCGCAGATGCGCGACAGCGCACGCTCGGTGACACCAACGCGAATCTGCGCGATGGTGTGCTGGAGCGCCACCTCGACCATGTGTACCGCCTGCTCAATCACCGCCAGCTCGTGAGCGTCCTTCACCATCCGCAGGTCGGCCATGAGGTCGGTGGCGTCAGTGGTGCGTAGGCCGGGGATGGCCGCCTCAAGGGCGCGCAGTTCCATCACACGCAGGCTGGTGTACTCGACCGCCAAGTCGCCGAATTGTCCATTTGGGAAGGTGGCGGCGACGGCGGCGGCCAGGGCCGCGTGGGGGCCATCGGCGTCAGACCAGGGGAAATAGCGCAGCGCAATGCGGCTTTTGGCTTCGCACTGGGTCTGTTCGAGGGCGGGCAGCACGAAGGCGGGCGGCGTGCCATCAGCCGGGATGAGCGCCAGGGTCAGGCGCTTGCCCTGATGGAAGGTCAGGCCGCTGAGGTAGGTGAAGTTGGCGGCGGGCATCAGGGCCAGCCCGCCCAGCCGCCGTGCGCGCAGGGCCGCGATCACACGGTCGAGACGCTCGCTGCTCATTAGGTGTTCCTTCGACAAGGGTTCGGGTGTCGAGTGTCAGGTGTCGGGTGCTAGTCCACGTCGGCGGAAATGCGCGGCAGGTTTTTGACCACGAAGCACACGAAGGGCACGAAGGCCGAACCGCTTGCTGCTGCGCTCCGTGCCTGACGAGAATCACCGCGCAACCCGACAGGAACTTCCGGGAAGCGAGTAGCGACGCCCCGCCGGGGCGTCGCTACTCACATCTGCACTGCGAGGATCAGATTGCCCAGGCGCAACTCGTCGCCATTCGCCACGGGCGAGGGCTGACGTGGCGCTAGGCGCACCCCGTTGCGGAAGGTGCCGTTGGTGCTGTCGAGATCTTCGATCAGGATTTGGCCGCCCTGGACAAAGAGGCGGGCGTGGCGACGACCGACGCCGCTCTCAATCGCGCCATGGGGGGTCAGGTCAAGGTCGGGGGCAAAGTTGCTCACCGGGTCGGCGCGGCCTACCACGACTTGCGCGACAGCGGGCAGTGCCAGGATGGTGCCCGAGGCGCGCACGATCAGGCTGGCGGCGGCGAGGGTGACAGGGGCCGGCGGCGCTGGCGGTAGCGGCGGTGCCTGGGGGATGGGCGGCGCTGACGGCACCTGCGGGGCCGGCGGCGCTGGCGGGGGGCTGGCCTGCGCTGGCTGGGGCGGGGGGTAGCTGGGCTGGGCGGGCACGCCGCTGAAGGGCAGATTGGGCGCAACAGCGGCAGGGGCTGCACGGGAACCCCCGAGCAACGTGGCACCACAGTTGTCGCAGAAAGCCTCGCCGGGGATGACCGCCATGCCGCACTGGGGGCAGATGCTTGGGCCTGCCGAGGCTTGCCCCGCGACGGGCGCGGGTGTCGGCGTCGGCGTAGACGGTACCGGGGTCGCTGGCACGAGCGGTCGGCCTTGCACGGGCACCGCGATCAGCACCGCACCGCACTGGTCGCAGAAGCGCGCGGAGGGGGGATTTTCGACACCGCATTGGGGGCAGAATGGCACCTTCACAACCCTTTCTTCGCTGAACGGCGAACACTTCCATTATAGTACAATGGGGCGCATACCCGCCCGACCCACTAGCACAGCTTCCTGAAAGTCCGCTTCGGGTTGAGACAAGGAGACAAGGAGACCGGGAGATGGCGGCATGCAGCGATCTCCTTGTCACCCGGTCACCCGGTCGCAAGCCGGCAACGAACTTCCGCTGACGTGTACTAGCCGCCACACGGCCCCCAATCCTATGCTAAATGTCAAGCTCGCCGGCCTCGGATGGTACCTGCCCAAACGCATTGTGACCAGCGCCGAGCTAGAGCGAGACTATGGTCTTGAGTCCGGTTGGGTCGAGCGTGTCAGCGGCATCCGCGAGCGGCGGCGGGCCACCGACGAGACGACGGTGGGGATGGCCGCTGCCGCCGCCCGTCGTGCGCTGGCTGCCGCTGCCATGACGCCTGATGACATCGATCTGATCATTGCCGCGAGTGGGACGCAGCAGGCCATCCCTTGCACCGCCGCCTTTGTGCAGCACGAGTTGGGTGCCCCCGATGGCGGTAGCGCCTGTCTTGACCTCAACGCCACTTGCCTGAGCTTCCTCTTTGCGCTGCAAACCGCCGCTCATCTGGTCGCGGCGGGCAGCTATCGGGCCGCCCTGATTGTCAGCAGCGAGAACGTGGCCCGCTCGCTCAACCCGCACGAACCGACCAGCGCCGTGCTTTTTGGTGACGCCGCCGCCGCCGCTGTGGTGGTTCGTACGCCCGTCGGTGAGGCCAGCACCGTGATCTGGGCGCAGTTCGCCACCCATAGCAGCGGTGCCGAGCTGACGATGATCCGGGGCGGCGGCACGCTGCATCACCCCAACGACCCGGCGACAACCCCTGAGATGAACCTGTTTACGATGAACGGCGCGGGCGTCTACAAGCAGGCCGTTCGTCTGCTCGGGCCGTTCCTCGACCGATTTTTTACCCAGGTGGGCTGGCAGCGCGCCGAGGTGGACGCCGTGGTGCCGCATCAGGCCAGCGGGCACGGCGTGGCGCTCCTCAGTTCGCGCTACGGTTTCCGCCCCGCGCAGGTAGTGACGAATTTGGCCGAGCGCGGGAACTGTGTCGCCGCCTCAATTCCCTTGGCCCTGGCCGAGGCTGTCGCTGCCGGACGGATCACCCGTGGCTCGCGGGTGCTGCTGATGGGCACTGGCGCCGGTCTGACCCTGGGGGCCATTGGGCTGATTTTTTAGATTTTAGACAAGGTTTCAGGTGTCGGGTTTCAGGTTTCAGGCCGAGCGCATGAACAAGCCCTGCGCGTGCCCAAGCGACAATGCTTCGCCCACGATACATACACTATGAACCAACTGGTAACCGATCTCGGGGCCGTGCTGGCGGCAGCGGCACCGCTGATTTTCGCCACAATGGGGGCGACGATCAACGAGCGCGCCGGGGTGATCAACCTGTCGCTCGACGGGACGATCTTGATGGGCGCGATGGCCGGCTTCGCGGCGGCCCTCGCCAGCGGCAGCGTGCCGCTTGGCTTTGGGGTTGCCGCGCTGGTTGGTGCCGCCATCGCCCTGGTGCTGTGCGTCCTGAGCCTGAGCCTCGGGCAGTCGCAGACGGCGGTGGGCTTTGTGCTGGCCCTGTTCTGCACCGAGCTGTCGTCGTTTCTGGGGGCGCCGGTGGTGCGCGTGCCGGGGCCGTCGGTGCCGCATCTGCCGATCATCGGTCTGGCGGAAGTGCCGGTACTCGGGCCGCTCTTCTTTCAGCACGACCCGCTGATCTACGCCAGCATGCTGCTCGTCCCGCTTACGTGGTGGGTGCTTTTTCGCACGCGGCTGGGGCTGACGCTGCGGGCGCTCGGCGAGCGTCCCGCAGCGGCCTTCGCCCGTGGCGTGCCGGTGACCACAGCGCGCTATCTCGCCACCATCACCGGCGGTGCGCTGGTCGGCCTCGCTGGGGCGGCCTACTCGCTCGATCTGAAGCAGGGCTGGTCGTACCGCCACACCTTCGGCATCGGCTGGATTGCGCTGGCAATCGTCATCTTTGGCGGCTGGCGTCCGTGGCGGGTCGCCCTGGGCTGCTACCTCTTCGCCGCCCTTGAGATTGTCGCCCTGCGCTCGCAGAGCATGCTGCCCAGTCTGCCGACCCAGATCTTCCAGGTGGCCCCCTTCGTGCTGATGATCGTCGTCCTAGCGCTGGTTAATCTGGCGGCAAGCCCGCAAGCCGCCCGCCGGATTGCCGCCTTGCCGCCAAGCGTGCGCCGCCCCGTGGCCGCTGTGGTCACGCGACTGGCCGCAGCGGCGCCTGCGGCCCTGGGGCAGCCCTTCGAGCGCCCGTGACTTCTGCTAAGAAGCGTCGGCAGAAATGCGCGGCAGGTTTTGTACCACGAAGCGCACGAAGATCACGAAGGCCGAACCCCGTGCTGCTGCGCTCCGTGCTTTACAAGAATCACCGCGCAACCCGACAGGAACGTGCAGGAAACTGTACTAGCGCTGCGTCAGCGGAAGGTAGAGGCTGTGCCCGTCGATGAAGGCGCGTAGTGTCAGCGTGCGCGTGACGGTTCCATTGTCTGCCGTGAGGTCCACGGCGTAGACTGCCCCCGAGGTGAAGTTCGCCGTCCCGCTCATGGTGACGGTAGCCTGTCCAGGCCCGCTTAGCGTCGTCGGGCTGATGGTCACCGTCGGTAAGGGTGCCGGGCCACGCGGGGCACCAGCGCTGAGCGTCACCTGTCCGGCGACGCCCGCTACCTCAACCGTGAAGCTGAGGCTGCTGACTCCAGATGTGACTTGGTTCGGCCTCGGGCTCGTCAGCTTGAGCAGTGGCGGCGGGGTCGGGGCCACGCCGGTGCGCTTGTAGCTGCCGCGTCCAGTGCCCCAAAGCACGCGGGCGTTCGCTGTGCCCGGCAGATCGTAGGCCACCGCGCCGCTGTGGCTCGTGCCGATCACCACCTCTAGATCAGGGTCGGCGTCAATATTGGCTACCGTCGGCGCGGCCAAGCCCCCGTTCCAAACGGGCCCCGCTCCCGGCGCAGGCAGATCCACCGCGTAGAGCTGGACGCCCTGCGCGTTGAGGATGTGCAGTTGGCCGACTTGGCCGCTGTTGACCTCGGGCCACGAGGTGAAGAGGACCTCGGCCTGGCCGTCGTTGTTCAGATCGACCACCGCTGGCTCTGAGGCGAAACGGATGCCGCTGCCCGGCACGTCAAAGGGCCAACTGCCATGCTCGCTCTTGTCGAGCCAGTAGGCGTGCAGCCGACCATCGTACGAGGGGTAGAGAATCTCGCTGACCCCGTCGCCGTCGAGGTCGGCAAGAACGGTGTTGACGGCGATGTTCTCAATCACATTGTAGTCCTGCGAGCGCGGGCCGCTGTTCGGCGCAGGCGTGGGCAAAACCGTCCAGTCGTAGCGCGAGCTTTTCCAGCGGGTGCGGTCGCCCTTGAGAATCCACGGCAGATAGTACATGTCGCCTGCGGGATCGCCGATGTCGCAGTTGTAGACATCGCCAGGGACAACGAGCTCGGTGGTGCCGTCGCCGTCGAGGTCGCCCGCCGCCGGGGCCACATTGGCGAAGTTGGGCCTGTGCTCGGTACCGCAGTTGGCGTAGCCTCGCAGGTCCACCGCGTGGTCAACATGGACGCCCACCTGGCTCCAGACTTTCCCGGCACCGTAGATCGGGTTGGCGGCGATCTGCGCGCCGTCGGGCTGTAGCGCGGTGATGTAGTGCGTATCGGTGGGCGCGTAGATTTCTTTGGTGCCGTTCCCGTCGAGGTCGGCGATGGCTAGATTTTCGTTGTACATGCCCCAGCCGTAGCCCAGTTCGCCGTCGCGACGGGCGGGCCAGCCAGCGCGCTGGTTGCCAGCAGCGTCGAAGACATTGACCTGCTTGGTCTCGCCGCCGCTGGCCCGCCCAACGATCACCTCAAGCTTGCCGTCGCCCTCCAGATCCTCGACGGCCAGCGCGCGCACCTCGCCGCTGCCGAAGGGGTTGCGTGTCCAGGCAACCGTGCCAGCGCTCGTGTAGGCGGTGACTTGGTCGCCGCCACGGCCCACCACGATCTCAAGCGAGCCATTCCCATCAAGGTCGGCCACCGCGATCCCCGGCCAGATGCGCTGGCCGTTTTTGACGTTCCATTGGGTCGTGCCGTCCTCGCCGTTGAGCGCGAACAGGCCATAGCCGCCCCAGAGGACCTCGGGCTTGCCGTCGCCGTCGAGGTCGGCCACGGCGGGCGAGGCGTACCAGCCCGTTTCGCAGTAGTGGGGCGCGACCTGACAGCCGCCGTACTGCCATTTGAGTACCGGCGCGGCCAGGGCGGTCTGCGGCGCAGCATGGGCTGGCGGCAGCGCACCGCCCGCCAGGATCAGGGCGAGAGCGAGAAGGATGGTCAGGCGCATCGGGAGCCTCCTTATTTGTGGTGATGTGGACAGGCTTATTATGCCGCAAACCTGGGCCAGGGCTGATGCAACGTCGTGCTGCGGCCCCACGCCCGGTGGCTAAAGCTACGGGCTACGGGGTGCGAAGGCCGCCTGCGCGGCCTGGATAGCCTGCGAAGGCAGGCTTCGCAGCTAAAGAGCCGGGGACTTTAGTCCCCCGGATTCAATAACCAGGCTAGGATTGCTATATAATCGAAGTGGAGTTACGCACGCAAGGATTACTATATGCCCAACCTTCAGGTTGGCCGCAGCGCCGCACATGCGCTTGGCCAGGGCAGCCGCTTCTCCGTCACCTTCCCCCGGCACGGCGCGTTGGCTGCCGCTACCCACGAGGCCACGCGGCCTAGCGAGCCGCCGCCCCCGCTGTCGTCCAATGCACCCGTGAGTGCGCTGCCGGATAAGGTGCGGCCCGTCGTGCTGCTGGCTGACGATAACGAGGTGAGCTGTCAGGTCATCGTGGACTATCTGGACAATAAAGGCTATGTGGTACACGTGGCTGGCGATGGGGCCGCTGCGCTGGCGCTGGCCCAGGCCGCGCCGCCAGACGCCGTGCTGATGGATATTCAGATGCCGCACATGGATGGCCTGGAGGCGACCCGCCAGATGCGGATGGACCCACGGCTGCGCGGCATCCCGATCATCGCGCTGACCGCGCTGGCGATGCCGGGTGACCGCGAGCGCTGTCTGGCGGCAGGTGCCGATGTGTACATGACGAAGCCGGTCAGCCTGCGTGCGCTGCTCACCACGCTCCAACGCTTGCTCGACCACCGCACGGCTGCTGCGCCGCCAGAAGATTAAACCTCAGCCGCTACGACCACCTCGCGCACTGCGGCGACGGCCTGGTTTACGTCGGCGGCGTGAATGCCGTAGTGCGTGACGGCGCGCAGGAAGCGCCCGCCCATGCCGCTCATCAGCACGCCGCGTGTCCGCAGCCCCGCCAAAACGTCAGCCGGGGCCACGTGTTCGGCCACAAGTTCGAAGCGCACCAGGTTGGTCTGCACGCGCCCTGGCGCGATCCGCAGGCCGGGGATCGCGGCCAGACCTGCGGCAAGCAGGCGGGCGTTGGCGTGATCGTCGGCGAGGCGCTCGACCATCTCGGTCAGCGCGACAATCCCAGCGGCGGCGATCACCCCGGCCTGGCGCATCCCGCCACCCAGTTGTTTGCGCGCCCGCCGCACCCGTGCGATGAAATCGCGTGACCCGGCCACCAGCGAGCCGATGGGCGCGGCCAGCCCTTTGGAGAGGCAAAACTGCACCGTATCAACGTGGCGCGTGATGGCTCGCGCCTCAACCCCAAGCGCGATGGCGGCGTTGAAGATGCGGGCACCGTCCAGATGCAGCGGGACGCCCGCCTCACGGGCGAGGGCGTGCGCCGCCTCTAGGTAGGCCAGCGGCAGCACGGTGCCGCCGCAGCGGTTGTGCGTATTTTCCAGGCAGAAGATCCCCGGCGGCGCCCGGTGGACATCGCTGCTTGAAACCAGGGCCGCACGCACCAGATCGAGCGGCAGCGTCCCATCGGCGGCATTGGGCAGCGTCTGGTAGATCAAGCCGCCCAGGGCCGAGGCGCCGCCCGCCTCATAATAGTAGATGTGACACTCGTCGCCGCAGATGACGCGCTGGCCGCGCTGGCCGTGGGCCAGCAGCGCGGCCAGGTTGCCCATCGTGCCGCTGACGACCAGCACGGCGGCCTCTTTGCCGACGAGTTCGGCGGCGAGCGCCTCAAGTCGGGTGACGGTCGGGTCTTCGCCATAGACATCGTCGCCCAACTCGGCGCGGGCGATAGCCTCGCGCATCGCCGGGCTGGGCAGCGTGACGGTATCGCTGCGTAGGTCAATGCACTGCGGGCGCGCCTCGCGCCCGCTCTGTTCGCCATACATAGACGTTCTCCGTGGTAGCACTAGTACAGCTTTTCGGAAGTCCGCTTCGGGTTGAGACAAGGAGACAAGGGAACCGGGAGATGACGGCCTGTAGCGATCTCCTTGTCTCCTTGTCCCCTTGTCTCAAACTGGCAATGAACTTCCGGCGACGTGTACTCGTGCCAGCGCGACTCGCCGCGCCCCTATTTTAGCCTAAGCCGCAGGAACATCTCGACCACCGCCGGGTCAAAGTGGCGTCCGGACTGGGCGACGAGATAGGCGCGCACGGCCTCAGGCGTCCAGGCGTTGCGATAGGGCCGATCCGAGCGCAGGGCGTCCCACACATCAACGACCGCAAACATGCGCGCCGCCAGCGGAATCTCGTCGCCGACGAGGCCACGTGGGTAGCCAGAGCCGTCCCACTTTTCGTGGTGGCAGAAGGGAATATCCAGCGCCTGACGGAGATAGGTGATCGGGGCGAGCAGTTCGTAGCTGGCGACCGGGTGCTGACGCATGATCATCCACTCGGCATCGTTCAGCGGCCCAGGCTTGAGTAAAACGGCGTCGGGGATGCCCATCTTGCCAATATCGTGCAGCAGGGCGCCGCGCCGAATATGGACAATCTCCTCCGCGCTGAGGTTCATCGCGTGGGCAAGGCGCACCGTCAGCTCGGTGACCCGCTGCGAGTGGCCCTCGGTCTCTTTATCGCGCAGGTCAAGCGCCCGTGACCAGCCCTCCAGGGTCGTATCGTAGGCCAAGGCCAAGTCGCTATGGCTGCGCTGGAGGCGCCCGAACAGCCCGGCATTATCAACGGCGACGGCGGTGCGTCCGGCGAGCGTGTCCAGATAGTCAAGCCACTCGCGGTCGGGGGTCAGGGGCGTCCGATGGAAAAGTTCGATCACGCCGAGAACCTGGCCCTTGGCGACCAGCGGCGCGGCGACATAGGCGCGAAAGCCCTCGCTGGCGACCAGATCGGGGCATAAGACAAAGCCCGTGCGGGTATTCAGGTCGCCCACAATCAGCCGCTGGCGGGCCTGCACCACAGAGTCAGCCAGAACCTCGCAGATGCGACAGCGCTTTCCTGCGCCCATGGGACTGCGGAAGCCGCTGCCGATGGCGTAATCGAGGGTGTGTGTGGTCTCGTTGAGCAGCAGCACATTCGCCGCGTCCACGCCGAGTTGCTGCATGGCCTGCTCGATCACGACGCCCAGGCTGTGCTGCAGGTCAAAGCTAGAGGCAATCGCCTGGTCAATCGTATGCAGCCCGGTGAGGCGCCGCAGCCGACGCTCGGTCTGCTCGAAGAGCGTGGTGCGCTGGATGGCGTTGGCGGCCATGTCGGCGATCCCGGTCAGCAGCCGGAGCTCGCCGTCATCCACCGGGAAGGCGCATGCAATCCAGAGTGCGCCGATCATGGCGTCGTGCGCCCGCAGTGGGACGCAGGCCACCGTGTGGTACTCGCCCAGTTGCTGGGCGGCGATAAGATCGCCGTCGAGCGGGGCACGGGCGTTGCGGTAGGCTCTGCCGGTGCTAATCACTGCGCCCGTAATGCCCGTGTTGGGCGGCTGACGGTTGCCCGTGATCAACGCCCAGGTGCCTACGCCCAACTCGCAGACCGCCTCGTTGGTCAGCGGGTCGCGCATCACCAGCGCGGCACCCACCGCGTGCAGCAGCACCAGGGTTTGCCCAAGGAGTGTCGGCAGCATCTCGGTGCGGGTGCGCGCCGTGCGGAGGGCTGCAGTGATCACCAGCAGCGCCTCGCGCTCGCGCTCACGCTCGACTCGCGCCGAGACATCCTGCTTGATCGCGACAAAGTGGGTGACCACCCCGTTGCTGACCACCGGGGTGATGGTCTGCTCCTCATGGTAGAGCGAGCCGTCCTTGCGCCGATTGATCAGCTCGCCCGACCAGACCCGCCCGGCAAGCACCGTCTCCCAGAGGGTCTGATAATAGCGTGGCTCTTGGCGCCCCGAGCGCAGCAGGTTGGTCAGGTGCCCGACCGCCTCTTCGGCGCGATAGCCGGTCAGGCGGGTAAATGCCGGGTTGACCCACTCGATCACCCCTTGCAGGCTGGCGATCATGACCGCGTTGGCGACCGTATCCATCGCCGTGCCCAACAGCTTGAGCCGCGCCTCGGCGGTGACATACGCCGTCACATCGCGGATCGAACCCTCAATCGACTGGAGTTGCCCCGCGCTATCGAAGCCGAAGCGCTGGCGCTGCTCGACCCAGATCACGCGCCCGTCGCGATGCAGCCAGCGCAGGCGACCCGCATCGGTGCCATGCCCCTGGGCTGGATACTGATCGTCGGGATGCACCAAACTGAACCAGAGGTCAGGGTCGGCGTAGAACTCCGCTTGCGTGTAGCCCGTAATCGGAAGACAGGCCGGGCTGATGTACCCGAAGCTGGGTTCAGGCAGCACATGCAGGCGAAAGATAATATCGCGGCTGTGTTCGGCCAGGAGACGAGCGAGGTCTTCAGGAGCTGTAGGGGCCAGATTGGTGAGCAGTGCTACGTCCATAGAAGCCGATCCTGGCGTTCGCGGTCACTGAATCAAGCCGGTTGAGTACAGCGCCCCTCAACAGACAGCGAGCGGTTTGGACATAACAAGAGGTTGGAAAAGTATAACATATGCTTGTCGCAAGCTTATATAGCAATCCTATCCGGCTTATTGAATCCGGGGGACTAACCCCGGCGCTTGATCGGCGAAGCCTGCCTTCGCAGGCTCAACAAGGCCGCGCAGGCGACGTTGCGCCATGCCGCCCGGTGGCTGAAGCCACGGGCTACGCGGTGTGCAGGCCGCCTGCGCGGCCTGCATCAGCCTGCGTAGGCAGGCTTCGTCAACCAAGCGCCGGGGACTTCAGTCCCCCGGCAGGCGACGTTGCAACCGCCCTGCTGGTGCCCCATGTAGCGCGTCTTTGCGCCATGTGGCATTTGGCGGTACAATCGGCAGCGCCCAGCTTACGCCAGTTCGCTGCTACCATCAGCCCGCCAGAACGGTGGCGGCACCGGCCCGAACGAGGGGAACGTATGCGCGTTGTTGCGATGATTTTAGCCGGCGGCGAAGGCAGTCGGCTCAGCGTACTCTCTGAGAAGCGTGCCAAACCATCGGTGCCCTTCGCCGGTAAGTATCGCATTATTGACTTCCCACTCTCCAACTGTGTCAATTCGGGCATCTTCGATGTCGCCGTCCTGACCCAGTATCGGCCCCATTCGCTGAACGACCACATCGGCATCGGTAAGCCGTGGGATCTTGACCGCGCCCGTGGCGGCGTGCGCCTGCTTCAGCCCTATCAGGGTCGCAACGACCAGAGTTGGTACAAGGGCACCTCCGACGCGATCTACCAGAATCTCAACTTTATCCTTGAGCATCGCGCCGATCTCGTCCTCATTCTCTCCGGCGACCACATCTATAAGATGGATTACACCACCCTGATTGAGACCCACCGGCGTAATCAGGCCGACCTGACGGTGGCCGTGATGGAGGTGGCGCTCGAAGAGACTGACCGCTTCGGGATTATGACCGTTGACGAGCAGGATCGCGTGGTCGAGTTCACCGAGAAGCCCCGCGCCCGCGATAAGGGCACGCTGGCCTCGATGGGCATCTACATCTTCCAGGCCGACGCGCTGGTGCGGCGGCTCTCTGAGGGCAGCGACCACCACCCGCGCGTTGACTTCGGCAAGGATGTCATTCCGGCCATGGTCGCCGAGGATCGCGTCTTCGCCCATCGCTTCGGCGGCTACTGGGTCGATGTTGGCACTATTCAGTCGTATTGGGAGACGAGCATGCAACTGCTTGACCCCAGCCTCGACTTTGATCTGTACGACCTCGATTGGCTGATCCGCACGCGCAGCGAGGAGCGCCCCGCTGCCAAAATCGGCCCCCAGGCGCGGGTCAGCCGCTCGATCATCTGTAATGGCTGCACCGTGCGCGGCACCGTCGAGCGCTCCGTCCTCTCGCCGGGGGTCTATGTTTCACCCGGCGCAGTTGTGCGCGACAGCGTGGTGATGAACGACACCTGGATTGGCCCCGGCGCGATTCTCGACCGAGTGATTATTGATAAGCAGGTGGTGGTGGGGGCCGGGGCACACGTCGGTGTCGGCGACGACCTGAGTGTGCCCAACAAAACCCAGCCCGACAAGCTCACCACGGGCGTGACGGTGGTCGGTAAAGCCGCCCACATTCCCCCTGGAATTAATGTCGGGCGCAATGTGGTGATCAACGCCGACCGCGACGAGGGCGATTTTCCCGGCGGGGACGTGCCATCCGGTGAGACGATCTGAGGTGCGCTGATTATGCTGCGAACACTGGCCCTCATTCTCGCTGGCGGCGACTCGCCCGCCCTGTCGGTGCTGACCGCTGAGCGTACCGAGGCCGCCGTGCCCTTTGGCGGGAAGTACCGCATCATTGACTTTCCGCTCTCGAACTGTGTCAACACGGGCATCTACAATGTCGGCGTGCTGACCCAGTTCCGCTCACGCTCGCTCAATACGCATCTGGGCGTCGGGCGTCCGTGGGATCTCGACCGTGCCCAGGGTGGCCTGCGTACGCTGCACCCCTCGCCCACGCCCGAGGGCGGCGGCTGGCAGCGCGGCACCGCCGACGCTGTGCGCTACAACCTCGACTTGATCGAAGACCAGCCGATTGACGCCGTGCTGATGCTGGCTGGCGACCACGTCTATAAGATGACCTACAAGCCGCTGCTCGATCTGCACGAGGAGCGCCAGGCCGATCTTACGATGGCGGTCCGCAGCGTCAGCCCGCACGATGCTCGGCGCTTCGGCATTGTGGCCCTGGGTGCCGACGGTCGGGTTGACCGCTTTGATGAAAAGCCGCGCCGGGCGGCCTCGAACTTGGCCTCGATGGGCATCTATGTCTTTCGCAAAGAGTTCCTGATTAACCTGCTGCGCGAGCATACCGAGCAGGACTTTGGGCGCCACATTCTGCCGAAAATTGTTGGCCGCTGCAACGCCTACGCCTACACGTTCCAGGGCTACTGGGCCGACGTCGGCACGGTGCAAGCCTACTACGAAGCCAACATCGCCCTCCTGGCCGAGTCGCCCGCCCTCGACCTGTACGACCCCGAGTGGGTTATTCACACCACTAGCGCCGACCGGGCAGGGGTTGAAATCGGGGCTTCGGCGCGCGTCGAGAATAGCCTGCTCAGCGACGGCTGCCGCGTCTTCGGCACCGTCACCAACTCGGTGCTTTCGCCCGGTGTCTACGTTGCGCCTGGGGCCGTGGTGCGCGACTCGGTGCTGATGGGTGACGCCTGGATTGGCCCCGACACCGTGATTGACCGCTGCATCATTGACGAGAGCGCCCACATCGCCGCCGGGTCGGTCGTCGGCGAAGGTGACGCCACCACGCCGAACCAAGCGGCGCCCGAGCGCCTCAACACCGGCCTAACTCTCGTGGGCACCCACGCCCACATCCCCGAGGGTACCACCATCGGGCGGAATGTCGCCATCAGGCCGCGCACCACCGCCGCCGCGTTTGTGAAGGGCCGCGCCGTACCAAGCGGGGCGACGGTGTAGTCATGCCAATTCCCGAAGTCCAGGTTGACCAAAGCCTTCGCGCCAAGCTTGCCCAAGGGCACCCGTGGATCTATCGGAACCATGTGCGCGAGGGCGTGCGCCTGCACTCGGGCCAGTGGGTGCGCGTGCGCTGCGGCGGCTTCACCGCCTACGGCCTGTGGGATGCGTCCAGCGCCATCGCCGTGCGCCTCTTCAGCCGCGTCAGCGTGCCCGACGCCGACTGGGTCGGCGAGCGCGTCTGGGAAGCGTGGGAGGGCCGGGCGACGATCCGCGACGGCGCGGCCCCCACAAGCGCCTATCGCTGGGTCTACGGTGAGGGCGACGGGCTGCCGGGTCTGGTGGTTGACCGCTACGGCGACTATGCAATCATCCAAACCTACGCCGAGAGCCTCCAGACTCTCGTGCCGCTGGTCGTGTCGGCCCTGCGCGCCTGCGACCCGGAGCTGCGCGGCATCGTGCTGCGCGAACGTCCCGCCGACGATGACCCCGCCGCCGCTGAGGATCGGGCCGTCGCGAGTGAGGACTCCCGTCTGCGAACGCTCTGGGGCGAAGCGCCGCCCGCCGATCTGGTGGTGCAGGAACACGGGCTGTACGTCCACGCCGACCTCTACCGGGGCCAGAAGACCGGCCTGTTCCTCGATCATCGCGAGAACCGACATGCCATCGAAGGGTTGGCGTGCGGGCGTAGCGTGCTGAACTGCTTCGCCTACACCGCCGCCTTCTCGCTCTACGCGCTGCGCGGCGGCGCCGCCGAAGTGGTGAGCGCCGATAGTGGCAAGGGTCTCGCCGAGGCCGCTACCGCTAACATCGCGCTGAACCGGCTTGACCAGAGCCGCCATCGCTTCGTCACCGAGGATTGTTTCGCGCTGCTCGACGCCTACGTCAAGGGGTCGCGCCGCTTCCAGATGGTGATCCTCGACCCGCCCAGCTTTGCCCGCCAGAAGAGCAATCTGCACGCCGCCGTGCGCGCCTACACGCGCATCAACGCCCTGGCGCTACGCTGCCTTGAACCCGGTGGTCTGCTTGTCACGGCGAGCTGCACCAGCCAAGTTGGCCCCGAGCAGTTTCGGGGCATTCTGGCCGAAGCAGCGGCCCAAAGCCAGAGCCGCCTTCAGATTATCTACGAGGCTGGACAGCCCGCCGACCACCCGGTGCCGGTAGGCTTCCCCGAGGGGCGCTACCTGAAGTTTGTGGTGGGCAGAGCGCTGCCGCTGGCGTAATGGTAATTCAGTGGCGGTTGCAATGTCTGGTTGCCGCGCCAGCCCTCACCCCCCAGCCCCCTCTCCCTGAACGGGAGAGGGGGAGCCGAACCCATCCTGTTGCGGAATCTCCCCTCTCCCCGTGAGGGAGAGGGGCAGGGGGTGAGGGGTAAAAGGGCACCGTTGCCTCAGCCCCAACAATTGCACTTCCTCGCTTGTGACAGTGGCACACAGGTGCTATAATCCCTAAACTATGCGCGTCCTCCAGATCGCCTGGGAATATCCACCTCACATCGTGGGGGGTCTTGGCCGTCATGTCGCCGAGTTGGTACCTGCCCTGGCTGGCCAGGGTGTGCAGGTGGCGGTGGTGGCCCCGCGTCTGCGCGACGGGCTTCACGAGGAACAGAACGACGGGGTCACCGTGCGGCGGGTTGATGTTCCCGACACGCCCTGGATGGACTACCCGACCTTCGTTGCTCAGACCACGCAAGCGCTCCAGGTGGCCGCAAACGAACTTCAGGCGCAGGAGGGTCGCTTCGACCTGATCCACGCCCACGATTGGCTCGCCACCGAGACGGCGGTCGCCCTGAAGCACCAGTGGCGGGTTCCGCTGGTCGCCACGATTCACGCGACCGAGCGGGGGCGCGGACGCGGTGGGTTGCCGAGCCTGGCGGCGCAGCGCATCAACGACCTGGAGTGGCGCCTCACCTATGAGGCGTGGCGCGTGATCGTCTGCTCGCACTTTATGGCCCACCAGTTGGTTGATTATTTCCAGACCCCCCCGGATAAGGTTGATGTGGTGCCCAACGGCGTGCATATCAGCGGCACGCCCTTCCACGACGCCGACCACTGGCTCAGCTTCCGGCGGCGCTATGTGGCCGATGACGAGCGGATGGTCTTCCACGTGGGCCGCATTGTCTACGAGAAGGGGCTGCATGTGTTGCTCGACGCTTGGCCCGCCATCGCCAGTAAAGCGAAGGCCCATCTGGTCATCGCCGGGATGGGCGAGCAGATTGATGCGCTGAAGGCGCAGGCCGCCGCGCTCGGGATTATGGACACGGTGCGCTTCGCCGGTTTCATCGCCAACGAAGATCGCGACCGCCTCTATCATGCCGCCGATCTGGCGATCTTCCCCTCGCTCTACGAGCCGTTCGGCATTGTCGCCCTTGAAGCCCTAGCGAACGCCTGCCCCCTCGTCGTCAGTGACGCCGGGGGGCTGGCCGAGGTGGTTCAGCATGGGATTACCGGCCTGGTGGTGCCCACTGACAACCCCGGTGCCCTTGCTGACGCGGTCACGGCGGCGCTCAATCGCCCCGATATGGCCCGCGCCCGCGCTGCGGCGGCGCTGCGTGAGGTTCGTGACTATTACACGTGGCCGCGTATCGCGCATGCCACGCTTGCCGTCTATCAGCAAGTCATGGCCGAGTGGCAAAATACTGATTGGGGCAAGGAATTCCGCGTCTCGTAGAGAAGGTGCCCCATGAGTACCGCCGATCTGCTTGCCCAGGGCATCGCAGTTGCGCGCGCTGGTCGCAAAGACGAAGCTCAGGCGATTTTTCTTAAAGTCCTAGAAGCTGATGACCGCAACGAGATGGCGTGGCTCTGGCTCTCCGGGGTGATCGAGCCGCCTGACGAGCGCCGTGTCTGCCTCGAAAATGTGCTTGCGATCAACCCCGCGAACGCCCACGCCCGTCGTGGCCTCGAACTGCTTGTCCAGAGCGCCCGCGCTGTCGTTGCCGCGCCGCCCGCGTCACCGCCTGCTGCTCCGCCACCATCTGCGGTGCCACCACCTGCGCCCCCGCCGTCGCCCGCCCCTCAAGCGGTCGCAACTATGCGACTGCCCGCCGCTACCGACACCGCGCCCACCGCCGAGGTCGCGCAGGCTCCGGTCGGCCCATCCACCGGCAACACGATTGAACTGCCCGCCGAGGCGGTGCAGGCTCCGCCCAAACAGCCCTGGTGGAGTCGTCAGAAGCCGAAGGTCGCTGCGCCACCGACGG
>CAIWXH010000523.1 GCA_903916565.1 uncultured Oscillochloris sp.
AGCCACGGGCGACGGGCTCTGCTTCGTGGGCCTTGGCGCTGACGATGCGACCCTGGAGGCGGCGCTGCGAACAGACTACGCACAGGCGGCGCTACGGCGTGACGACGGGGCGCTCGCCGCTGTGGTGGCGGCGCTGAGCGCCTATCTCGCGGGCGCTGGCCCGTGCGCCGAACTGGCTCTCGACGTGGCGGGCACCCCATTTCAGCAGCGGGTCTGGGCGGCGCTGCGGGCCATTCCCTACGGCGAGACGCGCACCTACGGCCAACTCGCCGCGCACCTGGGCATGGGCCGAGGGGCGGCCAGGGCCGTCGGATCGGCCTGCGGTGCCAACCCGGTTTCGCTCGTCACGCCCTGCCACCGCGCCATCGGCAGCGACGGCAAGCTCCACGGCTTTCGCTGGGGCATCGAGCGCAAGCGGCAACTGCTGGCGCTTGAGCGCGACCGTCAGCCATAGCAGGCGCGTGCGCCACAGCGAGATGCTGCCCACGAGCGCGCCAGCCCTCACCCCCCTGCCCCCTCTCCCTGAGCGGGAGAGGGGGAGCCGAACGCATCCTGCTGCGGAATCTCCCCTCTCCCCGTGAGGGAGAGGGGCCGGGGGTGAGGGGTAAAAGGCGACGTTGCAACCGCCATGCCCACGAGTGCCACCCGCTGCACAACCAGATGGAACCGCTTTATGGATTCACAACGGTCGAGGCCCGTGCGGATGTACGCCCAGTTGGCGAACCTAGTTAGCTGCCTGTTGCTGGCGCTACTCTGCGCGCTCCTGGCCTTTCAGCTTGCCCCGCGCTTGGATCTGCGCGTCAGCCCGTACGACCAGCATTTCTTGAGCGGAACTAACGCCATCGAGATCATTGGCGGCGTGTCTGGCCGCTGGACACGTACCGTGACCGCGCTACGGCTGCCGAACCTTGGCGCACGCACGGCCATCCTCACCCTTGGTCTGCTCAATTCGCGGCCAAGCGGCCAGCCCGACCCGACCATCCATGTCATTGACGGCACGCAGCAGTTGGTTGCTTTTACCGTCGCCCGCAGCAATGGGCAGGGCCGCCACTTCGCGCTGCTGATTCCGCCGACCTTGCATGCGTGGGTCGATCTGCGCCTGACCAGCACCACGTTCAGTCTCGGCGGCGACCCACGCGAACTCGGCGTGGTCTTCCAGAGCGCCGCGCTGACGCCGACTGTCGGCGGGCTGCGCCTCCCGCCACCGTTGAGCCTAGCGCTCCTGGCTGGCCTCGCCTTGCTCTGCTATGGTGCGCTGCGCGGGGCCAGTTTGGGCACCCGCACCGCCCTGGGCCTTGCGCTCCTGGTTGCGGCTGGCGTCTCCCTTGGGATCGCCCTGCGCCCGCTTGCGGTGCTGCCCTTCCTCAATCGCCTTGGCGCGCTGGCTGGTCTGGCCTGCGCGACGCTCTGGCTGGCCCGCCTGATCGCGCCGCCACAGGTCAGCGCCGGTCGCCTGGTGCTGCGCCGCGCCGACCTGCCCATTTACCTTGGGCTGGCCTGGTGGACGATGCCGCTCTTTCAGCTTGTGCTGACGCTGGACGGCGCGCAGAATGTGACACCGAACCCGACGACGCTGGTCATTGGTGCGCTTACCGCCCTGGCGGCGCTCGTGGCGTTCGCCCTGCGCGGGCTGGCGGCGCGGCGCGGCTGGACGTATCGGCAACTGCTCGTCGCGGTGCTGTTGGGCGGCTCGTTGGCCCACAGCGGCTTTCTGATCTGGTTCGCCTTCACCCGCAGCGGCCCCGATTTCTGGATCTACTTTCGGGCGGCGCGGGGCTTCGTGCGCGACGGTCTGCCGCTCTACGATCTGGCTGGCATCAGCGCCAACCACTTTGGCTACTCGTTCAAGTGGCCGCCGCTGTACGCGGCGCTCCTCAGCCCCTTCGCGCTGTTCGATGGGTTACAAGTGCTGACGGGCCATCGCATCGTGAACACGGTGCTGCTCGGCGTTAGCGCGGTGCTGCTGGTGCGCCGTGCGCCGAATTGGCCGCTCGTCGCCGCCGTGCTGATGCTGTTTAACTTTCGCCCCGCCGCCGATACGATTGCGTTCGGCCAGGTCGATCTTGAGCTGCTGCTCGGCGTCACGCTGGTGGTCATCGCCGCCTTACGCGGGCGCGATGGTTGGGCCGGGGCGGTGATTGCCGTCTTAACGCTGATCAAACTTTACCCGGCGCTGCTCTTCGGCTTCTTTTTGATGCAGCGCCGCTGGCGAGCCTTTGGCGGGGCCATCCTCGCGGGTCTGGTCTGCACCGCGCTGACGGTCGCGGCCTTTGGCTGGCAAACGCAGTGGATCTTCGTCACGCAGGTGGTGCCCATCATTGGCGGTGGCGGCAGCAGCACACCCTGGATCGAAAACCAGACTTTCAGCGGCTTCTTCAGCCGCTTCTTCGCGCCCGAGATCGTCTCGGCACCGTTCAGCACGCCGCTGATCGCGCTGGCGACCTACAGCTTCTTCGGTCTCACGCTGCTGCTGGCGTGCGCCCTGGCTGCCCCGCACGCACAGCCGGACGACACGCCCAGGGCTGGCTGGCAGAGCGCGACCCCGCTCCAGATTAGCCTGTTCCTGCTGCTGACGGTTCTCGCCGTGCCTGCGGCTTGGATGCATTATCAGAGCGTCACGATCCTGGTCTTTGCGGCGATCCTGCTGCACGGCGCTGCGCCGCTGTCGCTGAAAAGCGCCACCGCGCTTGCGGTGGCCTACGCGCTCATCGCCTACGGCAACCAGTGGAGCTTCACCGAGAACACGATCACCGGCGGGCTGGGCGTGCTTGGCTACTCGTACAAGTTTTATGGCCTGATGCTGCTGCTCGGCGTCATCACGGCTGAGATCTGGCACGACCGAGCTGTGCAGCGAGCCGTCGCGCCACTCCTCAGCCGCAGCGAGTCGCGCCATATAATCGAGAGCGCACCATGAGCAACTTCACTCCTGGCCTAATCGCCCTGCTTGGCTCGGGCGAAACCGCACCCGCCGCCGGGGTGGTCTACGATCAGCTAACGCGCACCGCGCAGGCACCGTTGAAGCTGGCGATCCTTGAGACCCCGGCGGGCTTTCAGCCGAACGCTGCACGGGTGGCCGGCAAGGTGGCCGAGTATCTGGCGACCCGCCTGCAACGGCTGCGCCCGCAAATCGTGCAGCTACCGGCCCGCGCACGCGGCACCGCGTTAAGCCCCGACAATCCGGCCACGACCGAGGGTCTGCGCGACGCTGGCCTGATCTTCCTTGGCCCCGGCAGCCCGACCTACACGGTGCAGCAGCTTCAGGGCAGCTTGGCCTGGACGCGGCTGGTGGCCCGCCAGCGCCGTGGCGTGCCACTGGTCACCGCGAGCGCCGCGACGATTGCGATGGGCGCGCTGGCGCTGCCTGTGTACGAAATCTACAAGGTGGGGGCCGAGCTGCACTGGCAACCTGGCCTGGATCTGCTGCGGCCCTACGGGCTGGCGCTGGTCTTTGTGCCGCACTGGGACAACGCCGAGGGTGGGGCCGAGCTTGACACGAGCCGCTGCTTTATGGGCCGCGAGCGCTTCGCACGGCTGCTGGCGCTGCTGCCGGACGACCTGACCGTGGTCGGCATTGATGAGCATACGGGCCTGATCCTCGACCTGGGCGCAGGTGTGGGCCATGTGCTGGGCCGGGGCGGCGTGACCATCGTGCGCGGTGGCGCAGAGCAGCGCATTGAGCAGAAGGGGCGGCTGGCCCTGAGTGATCTGGGGCCGCTGCGCCTGCCTGCGCCCGATGTTGGGCTGGATGCGGCGGTGTGGGCCGACATGGCGTCTGTGGAAACCGTGGCAGCCGTGGCGCAGGAACCCGCCGCGCCTGCCGAGGTGCTGGCGCTGGTAGCGGCCCGCGAGGCGGCCAGGGCCAGTCGCGACTGGGCCGCCGCCGACGTGCTGCGGGGGCGCATCGCCGCGCTGGGCTGGCAGGTGCAGGACACCCCGGCGGGGCCAGTGCTGAGGGCTGAGGGCTGAGGGCTGAGGGCTGAGGGCTGAGGGCTGAGGGCTGAGGGCTGAGGGCTGAGGGCTGAGGGCTGAGGGCTGAGGGCTGAGGGCTGAGGGCTGAG
>CAIWXH010000524.1 GCA_903916565.1 uncultured Oscillochloris sp.
CGACAAGGCGACAAGGCGACAAGGCGACAAGGCGACAAGGCGACAAGGCGACAAGGCGACAAGGCGACAAGGCGACAAGGCGACAAGGCGACAAGGCGACAAGGCGACAAGGCGACAAGGCGACAAGGCAGCGATCTTCTTGTCACCCGGTCACCCGGTCACCCGGTCACCTGGTTTCAAACCGGCAACGACCTTCCGCCAACGTGTACTATACGCCGATCTGCGCGGCCAGGGCATCTTCGACAAAGACGGCGACGATTGGCAGCAGCGGCACCATCGCCAGATTATAGACCTCGGAGGCTGGCGGCTGGAGGCGCAACACCTTCTGGCCGATGAAGATGATTGCCGGTAAGGCTGCCGGGATGACACCGACGGTCAGAATGCGAGCGAGCCAGCGCTCGCGGGGCAACTGACCGACCAGCGCCTGGATCACTGTCGTGACGCCAAGCGTATTGACGAGCAGACGCACATGCTCGCCGGTACTCTCATTCCGCAGGCTCAGATAGGGAATCTTCGGCCAGAACTGCTTGCTGTTGCCGTGGAGCAGCACCATAACGACCATGTTGGCAACCACCGAGCCAAACTTCCCGAGGATCGTGCGCGTCATCGTCTCTCCTCTGTTGGGGCAGAAACCCAGGCGAGACGCACCAGCTTGCGTCTCTTCCGTCTTCTACTGATCATACGGCAAACCGTACGGGCGCGGTATGCGGGGCGTCGCGATGGGGTAAAGACCCGCCTACCGCAGATTGAGGTTCATCAACCTGTGAGTACCTTCCAGATTATCCTGAGCATCGCGGGCAGCCTGCTCGCCCTGAGCGCGCTGCTCGCCGCCGCGTTCGCCTGGCACATCGAGAGTAGCCTGCTGGCGATGCACGATGCGGCGACGTTCAGCGTGGCTGCGCTGAACGAGCAGCACCGTCGGGCGATCAGTGGCGTCATGGCCTTCGGTCAGCCGGTCGAGGTTGTCGGGACGATTGAGTGTGACACGCCGATCCAAGCGCCCTACAGCGAGGCGCGGTGCGTCGCCTACGAGTACGCCGTCACCGAGACGAGCGAGCAGATCAGCGGTCGCCCCGGGAGCCGCCAGGCCCGCGAGTTCGAGTTCCGTGGCCGCGATGACCAGCAGCGCCACGTCCCCCGCTTCTACGTCCACGACGCCACAGGCCGTATCGCCATTGACCCCGTGGGCGCCGCCTTCGATCTGGTCGAAAGTGTGGCGCGCTTTGAGTCGTACACGGGCTTGCTCGGCAACACGCGTGAGGTCTGGCGCGAAGAGCGGGTGCTGCCCCTGGGCAATCGGGTCTTTGTGCTTGGCTACCTGGGCAACGACGGGGGTGCCCCGATCATTGGGCGCCACCCGACTGATCCAGGTCGCCGCTTTATCATCAGCCACCGCGACGAGCGCGCCTTGGGTGCCGGGGTGCGTCTACGCGCCTACGCGCTCTACCTTGGCGCGGTGCTTGGTATCGCCGGGGCCGTGTGGATCTTCGTCGCTGCCTTCACCTAGCGGCTTTGCGGCTTTGCGCGAGATCGTTCCGGCTTTGGCTCAGTCGGACGCTGTACCAGCCCCCGGAACCTCAATGGGTAGCCGCACCGTGAAGGTGCTGCCCTCGCCGGGGGCGCTCCGCACCTCGACGGCGCCGCCGAGCATCTGACAGTAGCGGCGCGTGATTGCCAGCCCCAGCCCCGTGCCTCCATAGCGCCGCGTCGTCGTTTCGTCGGCCTGCACAAATGGCTCGAACAGCCGCTCCAGTTGCTCGTGGGTCATCCCGATGCCCGTATCGGCCACCGTGAAAATCACCACGGGCGGCGGTGCCACCACCACTGTCCCTGGCGGGAGCGTCGCGGGTGGCCCGCCCTCGCGCACGACCCGCAGCGTAATCGTGCCGCCCTCGGTGAACTTGACCGCATTCCCCAGCAGGTTGATCAGGATCTGGCGCACCTTGGTGGGGTCACTGTACAGCTCAGACGGCTCGCCAGCGTAGTTGATGATGAGCGTGTTGCTATTGCGGCGGGACAACTGGGTTACGGCGGCCTCAACATCAACGATCAGGGGGGCGAGGGCGAAGTGTTCGTAATGCACCTCCATCCGACCGGCCTCGATCTTCGAGATGTCGAGAATGTCGCTAATCAGGCCAAGCAGATGGTGCCCAGCGCGACTGATCCGCTCAAGATCGCTCTGGATCATCTCGTGGTCAAGCACCCCAAAATCTTCGAGCAACAGCTCGCTGTAGCCAATGATCGCATTGAGCGGCGTGCGAAGCTCGTGGCTCATATTCGCCAGGAAGGTACTCTTGGCACGGCTCGCCGCCTCGGCGTCGTCACGGGCGCGCTGGAGCTCCTCCTCGACCTGCTTACGGCGCGTAATATCGCGCAAAATAATCACATAGAGCCGCCGGTCGCCCATCACCAAGCGACCCGAGGTCATGTCCATGGGGAAGAGCGTGCCGTCCTTGCGGCAGCCGGTCGCCTCACTGCCGATGCTGATCAGCTTATACTGGCGGTGCAGCGGGTCAGGGATCAGCGTTGCCACCGACTGACCGATAATCTCGTTGGCGCTATAGCCAAAGATACGTTCAGCAGCCGGGTTGAAGGTTGTCAGCAGATCCGCGTCGTCGATGACTAGAATCCCGTCAACGGCGTGATCGACAATCGCCTGACGGGTGAGATCGGTGATGGCGCTGTCGGCTGCCACGGCGGCGAGCGTGTAGGCCACGGCGCCCAGTTCATCATCGGTGATGGGCGTGGTCACGACCATGCGCTCGCCGCCGACCAAGTGTGCCGCCATAGTGGCGAGATCGGCGAGCGCCGCGCTAAGCTGTGCGCGCAGCGCGGCGAGCGCATAGCCAGACGCGAGGGTCGAGAGGAGCGCAATGCCGCCGAGGATGATCTGCCCGTAGGCCAGCAGCACCAGGGTAAGGAGCAGGGCTGGCCCTAGGACGAACAGGGCGATCAGGGCAAATTTGCGCCCCAAAGACATTTTACCGAGAGCGGCGACGAGGGGCGCCACTACGCTGTCGAAGGACAACTGGCACCTCTTGGCACGACGAGGAGGACACGCGTCTCAGTATAGCATGCGTCACCCGGTGGTTGTGCTTCGACTAGGTTTCAGGTGCTAGGTTTCAGGCCGGTGGGCTGTAGCTCGCTACGCGCTGTGCGCCACCTCATCCAAAAAGGCGGTGATGAGCGGGCGTTGGGCCTCAGCATCAATCAGGAAGGCGTCGTGCCCGGCGCTCGTCGGCAGATCGACATGCTCGACCTGGCGCCCCGTGCGAGTCAAGGCGTCGGCGATGGCCCGCGACTCTGCCGTTGGGTAGAGCCAGTCGGTGCTAAAGGAGATCAGCAGCGTGCGCGCCTCAACCCGCGCCATTGCGGCCTCAAGCGAGCCGTACTGGCCGGGCAGGTCCCAGTAGTCCATCGCCTTTGTGATGTACAGATACGCATTCGCATCAAAGCGGGCGTTGAAGCTGTCGCCCTGGTAGTCAAGGTAGCTCTCGACGGCGAACTCACGGTCGAGGCTAAACGCCGGCTCAGCGCCGTGTTGCAGCCGCCGCCCAAACTTCTCGGCGAGCGATGGCTCGCTGAGATAGGTGACGTGGCCGATCATGCGGGCGACGGCCAGCCCGTCGGTGGGCGGCTCGTGGCCGTAGTAGTCGCCGCCGCGCCAGCGCGGGTCGCTCATAATCGCTCGGCGGCCAATGCTGTTCCAGGCCATCGTTTGCGTGCTGGAGTGGGC
>CAIWXH010000525.1 GCA_903916565.1 uncultured Oscillochloris sp.
AACGGTCAGCCGCTGTATGAGCCTGCACGCCTAGCCGCCGATCCATTTGTCGCCACCTACAAATATCACCCCGCCTTTCTCGTCTTTGTGCTGCCCCTGGCGCCTACCTCGCTCGATACGGCGATTCTGCTCTGGCGCAGCCTGGGGGTGAGCTTCATCGGTGCCAGCGCCGCGCTGATGATTGCGACACAGCCAGCGGCGTTCCGCTGGCACTTGTCTGTACTCGCCTTTGTGCTTGGCACGAACTTCGCCCCCATTGGGCAGACGCTTCGGCTTGGCCAGACCGACCCGCTCATCCTGTTTGGGATGGTGGCCGCGCTGCTCAGCTTCCGGCGCTTCCCCTGGCTGAGCGCGGCCCTCTGGGGTGGCCTCGGGCTGATTAAGATCTACCCGCTCTTTCTGCTCTTGCCCGCCCTGCTCCAGCGGGCGTGGCGCTGGCTATTCCTCGTCGGAAGCATGCTCGTTCTCGGTGGGGGCGCCGCGCTCGCCTTCGGCTGGCAGAACCAGTTGGTCTACTGGCGCACGGTCGTGCCGCTGTTGAGCGAGCGCAACGGACGCCTGACCAACCAGTCACTCTACGGCCTCATCGTGCGCCTGTTCTACCCCGATAGCATCGGCGACGCGCCGACGGCGCTAGCAAACCCGGCGGCGAATCTGCTCTTGCTTGCACTCACCGCCAGCATCTTGGGCGTCACCCTCTGGCTGCTCTACCGCCGGCGCACCGCGCTCTCGCCGTGGACGAGTGCGAGCCTGCTGGTCTGCACGCTGCTGCTGATTATGCCGGTGAGCTGGGACCATTACGAGACGCTCTTGCTGCTGCCGTTGCTGCTGGGCGCGGCGCACACCTTGCGTGAACCGGGTCGGCCCACGCTTTTGCTGCTGGCCGCGTATGCGCTGCTGGCCTTCGGGGCGTACAAAAACCTCTGGCAGAATACCAGCGCGCCAACCAGCTTTGGGCTGCTCTTTGCGTCCTATCGCACCCTGGGGCTGGCGCTGCTGTGGGGCTGGTGGGCCAACGTGACCTTCACGGCGGCGCCTGCCGCGCCAAGCGCCTGCCGCACATTCGCGCAGGGCGCAGGAATTGACGTATGACTCGTACGGATCGTGCTGCCGCTGGGGCTTGGTTTTCGCGGCTGACCTGGCGCGCTGATCTGCTGGTGGTGCTGCTTGCGTGTGGCCTCCTCGCGCTGACCATCTGGTTGCCTAGCGCGCCGCCCCCGTTCACCAAGCTCTATCGGCAAATCTACACGCTTGAGACCAGCGCCATCGGCAGCTACGCCTGGTCGCAGCCTGAGTTTAAGCTCTCCCTGCCGCTGGAACAGCCAGCCAGCCAGGCGCTGCTGCGCCAGCAAATGACCGCCGGGGCAACCCCCGCCACGGCGCGTCTTTTCACCGTCAGCGCGGGGGCGACGACGCTGGCCTTTCGGCTGCATGGCGGGACGCCGCTGCGTATCTACACCTACCTGCTGCCCGTCAGCGCAAACGAGCTGCGGGCGCGCTTCAGCATTGCGCCAATGAGCGCGGATCAGCCGACCGACCAGCGCACCCTCGGGGTGCTGCTGATGGACACGCAGGTGCGTCTGCTGGACACGCAGCCGTTCCCAGTGGTGCCGGTGCTGGCCCTGGTTGGCGTGCCGCTGACCCTACTGCTGGTCGCGCTGGGCTGGGGCATTGGCCCGTTACGCCACCCGCTCGTCCTGCTCGTCACACTGGCGTTGGCGCTCTTCGTGGCGGCGGATCGCTACACGGTGCTGCCCACCAGCCTCGCGCTCAATGGCGGCCTCTTGATGATCGCGGCGCTGGGCTACCTCTGCCGACGGCTAGCGCAGACGGCAGCGTCGGCGCTGAGCAGCGTGCTGCTCTGGTCGCTTGCCGCTGTCATTGGCCCATGCACTTACCTCGCCGCCGGACTGGTGTCGAATTTGGGCCGCCAGTGGCTTGAGCAACCACAGTTGGCGATCTTCCTGTTGAGCCTGCCGGTCATTGCGGCGAGCCTCTCCCTCTGGGGTTCCGCCCGCCGCTGGCTCCGCTTCGCCCTCGTTGGCCTCGCCCTCAGCGGGGCGCTGGGGTGGGGGCTGCTCAACCTGCGCTTTGAGCTGAGCAACTTCGCGCTGGATTTTTCCGCCTACTACAGTGGCGCACAGCGGGTGCTGAACAGCCAGCCGCTGTATGAGCTTGCGCGCCTGTACGAAGGGGCGTTCACGGTCACCTACAAGTATCATCCCTTCTTTCTCGCCTTTGTGCTGCCCCTGGCGCTGCTGCCCTTCGAGACGGCGACGCTGCTCTGGCGCAGCCTGGGGGTGAGCTTGCTCGGCGCCAGCGCCGCGCTGATCATTGCGACGCAGCCAGCGGCGCTGCGCGGGCGGCTGCTTGTGCTTGCGCTGGTGTTGGGCACGAACTTCGCCCCGCTTGGGCAGACGCTTCGGCTTGGCCAGACCGACCCGCTCATCCTGTTTGGGATCGTGGCCGCGCTGTTTAGTGTTCGGCGCTGCCCCTGGCTGAGCGCGGGCCTCTGGGGTAGCCTCGGGCTGATCAAGATCTACCCGCTCTTTCTGCTCTTGCCCGCCCTGCTCCAGCGGGCGTGGCGCTGGCTGTTCCTCGTCGCGGGCATGCTCATCCTCGGCGAGGTCGCCTCGCTCGCCTTCGGCTGGGCGAACCAAGTCACCTACTGGCGCACGGTCGTGCCGCTGTTGGGCGAGCGGAATGGCAGCCTGGCGAACCAAGGGCTTTACGGCCTAATTGTGCGCCTGCTCAACCCCGTCATCGTGCGCGACACCCAGGCGATGCTGGCAACCCCAGCGGCGAACCTGCCCTTTTTCGGCCTCGTCGCGGTCGTCTTCGCCAGCACGCTCTGGCTCATCCTGCGCCGACGGCTGTGGCATACACCGTGGCAGACCGCCAGCCTGCTCATCTGCACCATGCTCCTGATGATCCCGGTCAGCTGGGATCACTACCAGACGCTCTTGCTGCTCCCGTTGCTCCTGGGCGTCGCGCATACCTTGCGCGAGCCGCGTCAGCCCCCGCTGTTGCTGCTGGGCGCGTACGCGCTGCTGGCCTTCGGGATGATCAAAAATCTCTGGCAGGGCGCGACCGAGCCAACCAGCTTTGGGCTGCTCTTCGCGTCCTATCGCACCCTGGGGCTGCTGCTGCTGTGGGGCTGGTGGGCCAGCGCCGCCTTCGCAGCCCAGGCCGCAGAACCCGCTGCGCCAAGCGCCAGCGAACGGCTCTGGGGGCGCTTCAGGGCTGAGACAACGTCGCCGCCGGGGGACTAACGTCCCCGCCTCGGTAGGTACGAAGCCTGCCTTCGCAGGCTCGTTCAGCCCGCGCAGGCGGGCCTCGCAAAACCTAGCCGGGGGCTTCAGCCCCCCGGCGGGCGACTTGGCCGCGAACCTAGTCCAAGCCCCGCCCTGTGCTACAATGGCGCCTCAATCGCCCCAAGCACTTATGCGGAGCGCCTGCGATGGAACTGCTTACCAACGTGGTTCGCTACAGCTTCGTGGTCGTCCTCGTCGGCGAGGCCATCATGATCGGTCGCGCCCTCGTTACGCTGGCCCTTGAGAAAGCCCGCCCCGCCGCCCCGCCGCCTGCGAAGGAGTAGTCTGTGTCCTATCGGATCCTGCACGTCTCTGACCTGCATGTCGGCCCGCCCTTTCGGCGGCCCATCGCCGAGGCGCTCGTGCGTCAGGCGCACACGATCCGGCCCGATCTGGTGGTCGTCTCGGGCGACTTTGTGCAGCGCGCCGACCTTATCGGCCAGTGGCGTGCAGCCCAAAAGCTCCTGGCCGCCCTGCCTAGCCCCCAGCTTGTGGTTCCCGGCAACCACGATGTCCCCCTCTACAACACCCACCTGCGCCTGTTTGCCCCGCTGGGGCGCTACCGCCGCTATATCAGCCGCGACCTCAACCCCGTCTTCGAGCGACCCGGCCTCGTCGTGGTTGGGGTCGTCACCGCCCACGGCCTTACCTTTGATGGCGGGAAGATCAGCCGGTCGCAGGCCGCCACCCTTCGCAGCATCCTTGGCCGCTATGGCCCCGAGGTCTGCAAGGTCGTCGTCTGGCATCACCCCGTCGTCAACCCGCCCGGTTTGCACAAAAACCGCGTCATTAAGGATGCCCACGCGGCCATTCACATGCTCGATGCCTGCAATGTCGAGCTGCTGCTCTCGGGCCACATTCACGTCTCGTACGTCGGCAACACGCTTGATGTGGTCAACGATCTGCGCCAGGGCACGATTATCTGTCAGAGCGGCACCACCACCTCGCGGCGTGGCTACGGGCGTGAGCAGGGCAAGAACTCGTGCAATCTGATCGAGGTTGACGAGCATGCGATTAGAATCAGCCAACTGCTCTATATGGACGAGGCCGACCGCTTTGTGCCCGCCGCCGAACACACCTTCCCGCGCCGCGCTGGCCCCGTCTACGAGCTGCCGCCTGACGAGCGCGATGTGCCCATGTAGCCAGCCATGAGGCGGCGGGTGTTCCATCGCTCCACCGCCCCACCGCGTTCTGGAGAGTGGGAGGCGTCCTTTGCTTGAGCGTCAGATCGCCGCGCTGCGGCGTGCCATGGCCGACCAGGCACCGCTTGCCTTCGAGGCGCTGCTGGTGCTGCGCGACCTCGACGGGCGCGTGATGCGCCCGCTGCACCCGCCGCCCGAGGTCACGCCGCGCCAAGCCGCCGTGCTGCTGCTGCTCTACCCCAGCGCCGACGAGCTGTGGCTACCTCTTACCGTGCGCTCATCGCGCCTGACCACCCATCGCGGTGAGATCTCGCTCCCTGGTGGCGGCAGCGACCCCGAGGACGACGGCTTGGTGCAGACCGCCCTGCGCGAAGCCTGGGAAGAACTGGGCATCAGCCCCGCCACCGTCGAGGTGCTGGGCACGCTCACCTCGTTCTACATCGCCCCGAGCAACAACACGCTCACCCCCGTCGTCGGCCTGAGCGCCACCGAGCCAGTGCTACAGCCCGACCCCGACGAGGTCGAGGCTGCCTTTAGCGTGCCGCTGCGGGCGCTGCTCGACCCCGCGACCGCCCGCGAGGAGGTCTGGGAACACCGGGGTGTGTCTATGCGCGTGCCCTTCTTCGCCCTTGAAGGCTACAAAGTCTGGGGCGCCACCGCGCTGCTGCTCAGCGAATTGGTGGCACGGCTGCGGCGCACGGGCGAAGGCTAGTACCCGTCGGCAGAAATACGCGGCAGATTTTTCACCACGAAGGGCACGAAGGGCACGAAGGCCGCCTGCGCGGCCTCAACCAGCCTGCGAAGGCAGGCTTCGCACCCAAGAGCCGGGGGCTTCAGCCCCCCGGCGAGCGACATTATGCACATTCTCCACATTAACCAACTCTACAATCGGGCCAGCGGCGCCTCGCGCTATTTTATTGAGATCGGTGAGCGTCTGGTGCGTGAGGGCCATCAGGTCACCGTCCTCGCCACCGACGCGCTCGACCTAGAGTACTTTTGGGATGGGCGCAAAAAGCGTGTGGCCGAGCGCGAGTTTTGGCACCACGGCGTGCGCGTGCTGCGCTTCCCGGTGCGGCGTCTGCCGGGGCCGCCGATCATCTACCCAATGCTGCGCCGCCTGATGGTTGAAGTTGGCCGCCTTGGGCGACCAACCGCCCCGCTGCTCCGCCACATGGCGACGCTCACGCCACGCCTGCCAGAGCTTACGCGCTATCTGGCGGAGTCGCCCGACCTGGCTGATGTGGCGCTCGTGCATACGACCAACATCACCTTAGACTTCGCCATTCTGCCAGCGGCGCGCTGGGCGCGGCGGCGCAGCATTCCCCACCTCTGCACGCCGTTTGTCCATCTGGGCGAGCCGGGGAACCCGCAGATTGTGCAGTACTACAGTCTGCCCCATCAGATTGCGCTGCTACGCGCCTGCGCGGGCGTCGCGACGATGACCAGCCTTGAGCGTGACTTTCTGATCAGCCGGGGCGTGGCGGGCGAACGGCTGCACGTCATTGGCGCAGGCGTCGATCTCGCCGAAGTTGGCGGCGGCGACGGGGGTGCGTTTCGTGCGACCCACGGCATCACCGGGCCGATTGTCCTGAGTCTGGGTGCCGCCGCGTACGACAAGGGCACGGTGCATGTGCTTGAGGCGATGCGGCGTCTGTGGGCCGCTGGCAGCCAGGCCACCTGGGTGCAGTGCGGCCCGCTGTTGGGCCACTTCGAGGCTCACTACCAGCGCCTGCCCGCGCACGAGCAGGCGCGCATCCGCGTGCTTGGCTACGTGAGCGATCAGGTGCGCCGCGATGCCCTGGCTGCCGCCGATGTCTACGCGCAGCCCTCGCGCACCGACAGCTTCGGCATCGCCTACCTAGAGGCGTGGTGCTACGGGGTGCCCGTCGTGGGCGCGCAGGCGGGCGGAGTACCCGCCGTCATCCGCCACGGTGCCGACGGGCTGCTTGTGCCCTTCGGCGATGTTGCGGCGCTCGCCGGTGTCCTCGGTCGGCTGCTGGGCGACCCAAGCCTCGCGCATGCGCTGGGGGCCGTGGGCCAAGCCCGCGTGCGCCGCGAGCTAACTTGGGATGCTGCGTATACGCGGGCGCGTACGCTCTACGGTGCGCTGACTGCGTAGGCAGCGGGAGAGAGGGGCGATTCCGCAGCAGGACGCTTCCGGCTCCCCCTCTCCCGCTCAGGGAGAGGGGGCAGGGGGTGAGGGCTGGGCGGCAGCGGTCCTTATTCAAAAAGGATTGCGCCTAGCCCTCACCCAGGGCCAGTTGCTCCTCACGCAGACGCTCGGCGACCGCCTTAACCATGTCAAGCGCCGCCAAGTTCCCGGCGCGAACCTCACCCATGGCCGTCTCAAGATAGTGTGCCAGCGCGCCGAGTGTGGCTGCCGTCGCCGCCAAACGCACATCAAGGGTAGACGTGTGGAGGGCCAGCGAGACGTGGCAGGCCACCAACTCAAGCAGATTGAGCTGGGTCGGGTTAAAGAGCCGGCTCTGGGTGGTGGTCACCGTCATAACACCGACGATCCGGCCACACCAGAACAGCGGCACCGCCATGGCACAGCGCGTCCGCAGATCATTGCGGGACAGGCGCAGGCCCAGCCAGCGCCGGTCGGTGTCCGTCTCATCAATAATCATCGGTGCCCGCTCGCGCAACACCAAGCCCGCCAGACCGTGATCGATCACCTCGCGAGCGCGCTCAGGGGTTGTGCAGTGCCCGTTGCCGATCACCAGGGTCGGCTCGTCAGCAGACTCGACGGGCAGCAGCAGCACCGAAGCCCGCTCGCCGCCCACCATCGCAGGCACCTGTGCGACCACCCAGCGTGCCAGCCTCAGCGGGTCATTCGTCCCGTTGACGACATCGCGCCCAAACGTGAGCAGCGTATCAAGGGTGTCGGCGTAGGCCCGCGCCTCGCTGGCCCGCTCGTCGAGCTGTGACTGGAGCGAGGCATGGTCGAGGGCCACACCGATCATCTGGCTGAGGGCCGCAAAGAGCGCCCGGTCGTCCTCATCAAAAGGCCGACTGCGCCGGATCTCGACCCGGCCCACCACGTGCCGCCCAATCATGATTGGGCCACACAGCTTCGTTTTATCCTCACCGTGAAGCGGGCCGGTGCCAGCGGGCACCAGGATCTCACACGCCTCGGCGCGCATCCAATCACAGGCCAGATCTTGCAAAACGGGTAGCGGGTCAGCGCGCCGCGCTGCCGCAACAAAATCGCCGAACCCGTTCAACGCCTCGCGCAGACGTGCGGTACGACTCTGTAGTGTGGTGATTTGTGTGGGTTGCACAATGGCTGCGTTCATAGTTCCCTGCATGCGCTTGGACGTCCCCCCCAGGGATGGCCCTCTACGTAGCAGCATACAATACAATTTGCGCTTCGTCATGAGCCGTTGTTCCTACTCTATTGGTGAGATACGAGTAGATAACAGCCTGCTCATCACCGCGAACCTGTCTCTAACACAAATCTTTAACGAAGCGCTTGATCCTTATGACAAACCTCGCGCCACGCATGAGAAAAATGTCATCTAGCCAGGCAAGGTTTAACCGCTGTTTAACAAAAGGGACGCCACATTGTGGCGTCCCTTGCAACGGCGTCTCAGTGTATCCTACGCACCCAGCGGCTCGGCGGGGTGTTTCGTCTCGATTGCCAGCACGCCGCCGCGATGGAAGGCGAGCTGACCATGCTCAAGATCCACCTCAATCACGTCACCCGCCTTGAACACACCGCGCAGCAACTCGCGTGAGATCGGGGTCTCGATCAGGCGCTGCACGGTGCGACGCAGGGGCCGCGCCCCATAGACCGGGTTGAAGCCCTCTTCGGCCAGATACTCCTTCGCGCTCTGGGTCAGGGTCAGGCTGATCTTCTGGTCGTGCAGGCGGCTCACCAGTTCGGCCACCTGGAGATCGACAATCAGGGTCAGATCCTCCAGCGACAGGGGGTGGAAGAGAATAATGTCATCAATGCGGTTCAGGAACTCGGGCCGAAAAGCCTGCTTGAGCGCCTCGTCAACCTTCTTGCGGGCGTCCCGCAGATCCACCTGACGCACGCCCTTGACCCCCGCCGAGAAGCCAATCGCGGCGCCCTGCAAGTGTTCGGTGCCCGCGTTGCTGGTCATGATGATCACCGCGTTGCGGAAATCAACCGTGCGGCCCTGCCCATCGGTCAGGCGCCCATCGTCTAGCACCTGGAGCAGCGCGTTGAAGACATCGGGGTGGGCCTTCTCGATCTCGTCGAAGAGCACCACCTGATACGGGCGGCGCCGGACGCTCTCGGTGAGCTGACCACCTTCGTCGTAGCCGACATAGCCGGGGGGTGCCCCAATCAGCCGACTGACGGTGTGGCGCTCCTGGAACTCGCTCATGTCAACGCGGGTCATCGCATCCTCGCTGTCAAACATGAACTCGGCCAGCGCCTTCGCCAGTTCAGTCTTACCGACGCCCGTGGGGCCAACAAAGATAAAGCTGCCGATAGGCCGCCGGGGGTCGCGCAGACCGCTGCGGGCGCGCCGGATGGCGTCAGAGAGGGCCACAATCGCCTCGTGCTGGCCGATCACCCGGTCGTGCAGCCGCTCCTCCATATTCACAAGCTTCTCGCGCTCGCCTTCGAGCATGCGGCTCACCGGCACGCCTGTCCAACTCGACACAATCTGGGCCACATCCTCATCGTCTACCACCTCGTCAAGATTGGCCGAGACCAGCCAGGCCCCACGCTCAAGGTTGAACTCGGTGTGGAGGGCCAAGAACTTTGAGCGGAGCAGCGCGGCGCGTTCGTAGTCACGGCGGGCGCCAGCCTCCTCCTCCTCACGCTGAAGCTGTTCAAGCTCGGCGGATTTCGCCTTGAGGTCGGTCGGCATGGCGAAGATGTCAATGCGGAGCTTGGCGCTGGCCTCGTCGATCAGGTCAATCGCCTTATCGGGCAGAAAGCGGTCGTTGATGTAGCGGCTCGACAGCGTAACTGCCGCAGTGAGCGCCTCGTCGCTAATCGTGAGCTGATGATGCTCCTCGTAGCGCTTCCGCAGGCCGCGCAGCATCTCGATGGTCGTCGCGACATCCGGCTCTTCCACAAACACCGGGCTGAAGCGGCGCTCAAGCGCGGCATCCTTCTCAATATGCTTGCGGTACTCGTTAATGGTCGTCGCGCCGACGACCTGCACCTCGCCCCGGCTGAGGGCCGGCTTGAGCATATTGCTGGCGTCAATGCTGCCAGCGGCTGCGCCTGCGCCGACGACCGTATGCAGCTCGTCAATGAAGAGCACGACCTTGCCCTTGGCGCTGCGAACCTCGTCCATCACCGCCTTGAGGCGCTCCTCGAACTCGCCACGGAACTTCGAGCCAGCGACCATCCCGGCTAGGTCGAGCGAGAGCAACTTGCGGTCACGCAGCGTCGGCGGCACATCGCCGCTGACGATACGCTGGGCCAAACCCTCGGCGACGGCAGTCTTGCCGACGCCCGTCTCGCCCACCAGCACCGGGTTATTTTTCGTGCGGCGCGAAAGGATGCGGATGACGCGGGTGATTTCAGGCTCGCGGCCAATCACCGGGTCGAGCTTGCCCTCGCGGGCGAGCTGGGTCAAGTCGGTCGAGTACTTCTCAAGAATCTCGTAGCGACTCTCGGCGGTCGGGTCGTCCGAGCGCTGCGCGCCCCGGATCTCCATCAGCGCCTGATAGATCCGCTCCTGATCAACATTGAAGCTGTTAAGAATGCGGGCCGAAGCGCCCTCGCGCTCGCCACTGAGCGCGATGAGCAGGTGGTCGATCCCGACATACTGGTCGCCAAGGCGATTGGCCTCCTCCTCGGCGCGCTTCACCAAACGCTGCGTGCGCGGGGTGACATAGACCTGGTTGCCGAAGCCGTACTGGCCGTAAACCTTGGGCGACTTCTCAAGCTCGCGCTCAACGCGCTGCGAGATCGTCTCGGGGTCAATATTCAGACGGGCAAGGGCGCGGGTAGCCAGACCGTCGCGCTGCCGCAGCATCGCCAGAAAGACGTGCTCGACGTCAAGCTGGGTGTGATGCTGCTCCTGCATGATCTCCTGGGCGTTCTGAAACGCATCCTGCGCCTTCTCGGTAAAACGCTCTAGCCTCATCAGGTATGCCTCACTTCACGATGACTGACGGCCCTCCGCACGACGGGCGGGCGTAGGTGCCCGGCCCGGCGGACCCCCGGCAGGCGTGCCGGACGGGCGACAGGCAGGATTATTGTAGCATACGGCCCCCCGCGATTCCGGCCACGAGTGTAAGAGTTATGATAACGCGCCTCCCGTCCATTCGTGTCCTGCTGCATCTCTTGATAGCGTCAGAACGCCTGGAAGCGCCGTCCGCCCCCGTGCCAGCGCCGAATAATAGCGTTCGGTGTCCCATAATGTCTCAGTGTACAATACCGGGACGAAGCACCATGCTGGGACTCTCCCGCTGGACGGGTGCTGGTGGCAGCTAGCGCACCATCCAGCGTTTCTTTCACACCACCTTGCCATGGGCGGCGATCCTCTGGTGCTTCGTGCGTACCTATCTGCTCGCACCGGGTGAGGACGTGCTGCTGATCGGCGATGCATGGGTGACCACGAAAGCGGGCACGGAGACGTATGGCGTGGACCGTTTCTTCTCCCGTATTGCGGGGAAACCGGTGCCAGGGGTCTCGCGCTTTGCGCTCGCCCTGGTCAGTCGGCGCGAACGGCAGGCGTTCCCCGTCGCGCTGGAGCAGGTAGTGCGGGAGCCGGTCACGGCACAAGCCCCACTCCCGGTTGCTGCCAAACGGAAGCCAGGGCGGCCGAAGGGAAGCAGCACCCAGGCGAAGGCCGATGCGCCGTTGAACGCCGAACATACCCGCATCAGTGCGATGATTCAGGGCCTCCTGACCCGCATCGGGGCATCGCTTACGCTGACCTATCTGGTGCTGGATGGGCATTTCGGCAACCACAATGCCGTGCTGATGGCCCGTCGGCTCGGCTTGCACCTGATCTCCAAGCTGCGGAGCGATTCCGCCTTGTACTATCCCTATGACGACATCTACGCCGGACGAGGCCCGCGTCGAATCTATGGCGAGCGGATCGACCCGCACGCCATCCCGGAGCACTTCCTGAAACAGACCACCGTAGAGGATGGCGTTGAGACGCACATCTATCAGATCGAGGCGCGTCATAAGACGTTTGACCGACCACTGAATGTGGTGGCGATCGTCAAGCGGCATCTGACGACGGGCAAGCAGGCCCATGTGTACCTCTTCAGTACGGATCGTACGCTGGCCTGGGATGTCCTGCGTGACGACTACCACTTGCGGTTCCAGATCGAATTCGTGTTTCGCGATGCCAAACAATACTGGGGTTTGGAGGACTTCATGGTCATCAAAGAAACCGCTGTCACGAATGCCATGAACCTGGCCTTCTTCATGGTGAACCTGAGTCGTCGTCTCATGCGAGATCGTCAGGACACCGACCCGAACCGCAGCGTGCTCGATCTCAAGACCCACTACCGAGGGCTTTCCTATGCGGAAGAACTCATTAAACTCCTTCCGGAAAAACCAGAGCCGGGTTTATTACGCCGAATCCTGGCGCAGGTCACTGGGCTTGGGCGTATCCATCCGCTTCCCGCTGACCGGCTCACCGGATAATTGGCGAAGGTATTGACCGTTACCACGCGGTTTGCTGACATCTGTGTGCACCTGACAGGCGTGACGCGCACCTGCACGGTCAGTTTCATCGACCGCTACGGCGGCGCGCTGCGCGGGCTGCGTAAGGTCGGCATCCACCTGGACACCCGCTATGCCAGCGGAGTCGGGGCCGACCTCGCTGCCCAAGCCGCGCTGCTCGCTGACCTGTGCGCCATCGCCAGCGGCTCCGGCATCACGGTGCAGACCTGCGCGGAAAGCCCCCTGGACGGGATGGTCGCGGGCGTGCAGGCGGGTCGCTGC
>CAIWXH010000526.1 GCA_903916565.1 uncultured Oscillochloris sp.
GGCTCCCCTGACGATGACCCGCCTACGCGATCTGGTCGGCCTAGTGGCGATTGCCGCCGTAGCCAGCAACGCGCTCACGGCGCTGCTGGGGGCGACCGTGGTTTCAGCCAGCTTCGGCGCGCCCTTCTGGCAGTCCTGGCAGATCTGGTTTATCGCCGATGGCATGAGTATGCTGCTGCTCACGCCCCTGGCCCTCAGTTGGCTCGGCCCCGCGCGCCCCGCCCTGCGCCAGCTAAGCCGCCGGCGGGTCGCTGAGGCTGCGGCGCTGGCGACGGCCCTCCTGCTGGTCAGCGGAGGTATTTTCGTCGCGAACGCGAGCGGGGATGAGATGCAGCCCTACCCGCTGGTTCCGCTGCTGATCTGGGCGGTGAGACGCTTCCAGATACGCGGGGTGAGCGTGGTCACCCTAATCCTCGCCAGCCTGATAACGCTGGAGGTGTTCCTCGCCCAAGGGCCATTTGTCGCCACCACCCCCAACCCGCTCGCGGCCAGCCTCGACGCCCATCTGTACATCATGATCATTGCGACCAGCGCCTATGTGATAGCGGCGCTGGTTTCCGAGCGTGCGACGGAACACGCCGCCCAGATGCGGGACAAAGAGGCGCTGCGGGCCAGCGAGGCGACCCTACGCAGCTTCTTCGACAGCGCCACAATAATGATGGGCATCGCCGAGTTGGTTGACGACGATATTCTACACATCGCGGACAATGCGGTCACCAGGCGATTTCTCGACATACCCGCAGATACGTCCTACCCCTACCGTGCGAGCGCGAGCGGCGTGCCGCCGGAGCATATCCGCATCTGGCGTACGCAGTATATCGCCTGCGTGCGCTGCGGCACCCCGGTGACCTTTGAGTACGCGCACATGACGATGGACGGGCCGCGCATGTTGGCGGTGAGCGTCAGTCTGATTGCCGGGCCGACAGACGCGCCCCAGCGCTTTGCCTATCTGGCGGAGGACGTGACCGAGCGCAAGCAGACGGAGGCCGATCTGCGTGCGGCCCACGACCGCTATGCCTTCCTGTCCAGCCACGACTCGCTGACCGGCATGCTTAACCGTCGGGCGATTACCGACCACGTAGACGCAGAGTTGGCGCGGGCCAACCGGGGCAGTTACCCGCTGAGCCTGGTCCTGCTCGACATTGACCACTTCAAGGCGGTGAATGACCAGCGCGGGCATCTGGTGGGCGACTACGCTCTGATCCACATCGCGCAGATTCTGACGCAAACGGTGCGCCCCTTCGACTGGGTGGGCCGCTGGGGTGGCGAGGAGTTTCTGGTGGTGCTGTCCAGCACCGGGCTGGATGATGCGTGTATGATTGCCGAACGGCTGCGTGCGGAGATCGCGGCGAACCCGTTGCGCCGCCCTGACGAGACCGAGTTGCACCTCACCGTCAGCATTGGCATCGCCAGCACCGGGTTGTCCCTGGAGCATGCGGGGGATCCGAAGCAACTGTTCCACCATGCCGACGATGCGCTGTATACCGCAAAGCGCAATGGTCGCAACCAGATCCGCTGCGTTAGGTGACCGAGATCGAGGTGATCACACCGCGCTAAGCCAAAGTTCGTAGCGGCTTTACCGTTCTGGTCCTTGCAGCGCTTGTTAATGCGCTCAGCCTGAAACCCGGCACCTGAAATCTTGTCGTCTAAGGCCATTACGCACAAGTTAAGGTATCGACAAGGTGGTCACGCGGCGTTCCTGCGCCCGCCGGGGGACTGCAGTCCCCGGCGCTTGGGTGACGAAGCCTGCCTTCGCAGGCGCAGCGAGGCCGCGTAGGCGGCCTTCGTCCCGCGTCGCCCGTGGCTTCCGCCACCGGGCGGGCGGGTTTGTGAACAGTTTGGCCCTTGACACCGTGACGAATTCCTTAACTTGTGCGTAATGGTCTAAGGCATGTTTCAAACGAGCGTTACAGTGCGTGGTTCGTAGGAGCGGCTTCAGCCGCGTATAGCCCATTGCAATGGGCTAAAGCCCAAACTACGAACGGTCAAGCCAGAACCGCCGATTCTGAAAC
>CAIWXH010000527.1 GCA_903916565.1 uncultured Oscillochloris sp.
GGCTCGGCTGGAGGAATGGGGCCGTGCGCTGCTCACCGCTGTCACCGCCGAGCGCGAGGCGGCGCGGCTCTGGCAGCAGTTTGTTGATGCGCCCAACGCAAAGGTTAGTGCGCCCGACGCGAAGGTTGATGCGCCTGACGCGAAGCTGGTGACGATTGACGCCACCGACCCGCGTGTGCTGCGCTTGCCCTGGGAGCTGCTGGCCGATGATGGTGGGCATATTTTCGCCCAGGGGATCGGCGTGCGCCGCCGCTTGCGCCAAGCGACCAGTTCATTGGCGGTGCAGCCCTTCCCGCTGCCGGTGCGCGTGCTGGTGGTCGTCGCCCGCCCCGACGACGCCGGTTTCATTGATGGGCGCGCGGTGTCGCTGCCGCTGCTCGACGCGCTCGACGAGCTAGGCGCACGGGTCGCGGTGGAGTTCCTGCCCGCGCCGACACTCACCGCGCTGACTGAGCGGCTGCGCGACAAGACGCAGCCGCAGGTGCATGTGCTGCACTTCGACGGCCACGGCGTCTACGATGCCACGCTGGGCCTGGGCTATCTGCTCTTCGAGGACGACAAGCACCAGGGCGACCGGGTGGACGCCAACCGGCTCGGCACGCTGCTCAACAACTGCGGCGTGCCGCTGATGGTGCTGAACGCCTGCCAGAGCGCCGCGCAGCAGGAGGCCAATCCCTACGCCAGTGTCGCAGCGCGGCTGATTCGCGCCGGGGTGGGCAGCGTGCTGGCGATGAACTACTCGGTGCTGGTCGCCGCTGCGCGTAAGTTCGTCGCCGCCTTTTACGCTGGCCTGGCCGATCATCTGACGGTCGGGCAGGCGGTTGACCAGGGCCGCTTTGCGCTGCTGGCCGACGAGCGCCGCCACACGCTGGTGCGCCACAATGCCCAGGGCGATTTGGAGGAGCAGACGGTGCGGCTGCGCGACTGGTTCCTGCCGGCGCTCTACCAGCGCGCCGCCGACCCGGTGGTCTTCGATGGGGCCGCGCCGCTGCCGGTGGGCCTGGTGCGGCCCGCGCTGCCGCTTGCGCTCCGCGACCGGCTGGCCCCCGGCGGGCTACCGGCTCCGCCGCGCCACGGCTTCCACGGGCGCGCCCGCGAGCTGTTGCAGCTAGAGCGGGCCTTTGGCGCGCACAAGGTCGTGGTGCTGCACGGCTTCGGCGGCCAGGGCAAGACCACGCTCGCCGCCGACACGGGCCGCTGGCTCCAGCGCACCGGGCGCTGCCCCGGCGGCGCGGCCTTCGTCTCGTTCGAGCAGGGCGGCTCGCTCCAGCAGCTCTGCTCGTGGGTCGGCCAGGCGCTCAGCGACGACCCGAACTTTGCGCTGGGCGAGGGCGACGGGGTCACGCGGGTGGGTGAGCTGCTGCGCGCGCGCCCGGCGCTGCTCATCCTCGACAACTTCGAGTCGGTGCTGGGCAACGCGCCGCTGATGCCGCCCGAGGAGCTGCGCGCCGTCCTTGACGCGCTTTTGGGCTGGCTGGCCGACCACGGGCCGAAGGACGCCGCCCGCAGCCGGGTGCTGATCACCACCCGCGACACGAGCTTCAGCGACCAGCGCTTTGCGCCGTCGCGGCTCTGCGCGCACATCGAGATGGGCGGGCTGGCGACCGACGACGCGCTGGCGCTGGCGGCGGCGGTGCTCGAC
>CAIWXH010000528.1 GCA_903916565.1 uncultured Oscillochloris sp.
ACCGTAGACGCGAACGAGCAGCGCCGCACGATGCAGGCCGCCCTGGTTGATGCACTCGCCTCCGATATGCTGTCCCCGGATGCGCTGGAGGAGATCCGCGAGCAGGTGCGGATCTCCAAAGAGCAGCGCCAGGTGCCCGAGTACGTCGAGCGCTTCGTCGTGACGGCGTTCCGTGCGCTCGTCGCCGACAACAAGCTGCGGGCGGTCATCCGGCCCCGCGCCAGCGAGCCTGGCGTTTGGAGCATCGACTCGGTGCCGCACTTCATCCGACTCGTCGCGCCGAACGGCTACACGATCAAGCCCGCCTACCCGCAGATGGTCTTTACCAAGGGTTTGACCGCGCAGTACGAGCGGGCTGAGTTTGTCGCGCCGGGCCACCCACTCTTCGATGCGCTCTTGCTGCTGGTGCGCGGGCAGTATCGGGCGTTGCTCACCGAGGGCGCGCAGTTTGCTGCTGCGCCAAATGACCAGGGTCTGTTCTGGCTGCTGGAGGCTGCGGCGAAGGATGGCACCGGCAATGTGGCCGGGCAGAAGTTGGTCGGCATCTACCAGCGCGCCGATGGCACCCTAGAGGCTCGCGACCCCCTTTCGCTGCTCGACTACGAGGCCATCCCTGGCCCGGTCGCGGGTCAGGCTCCTGCCGCGCTTCCTGCTGTATTGCGGCCCCTGGCCGCTGACCAGTCGGCGGTGACGACCTGGGCCGAGACGGAGATTGTCGCGCCCTACCTCACGCGGCTGCTTCAGCAGCGCGAGCATGAGGCCAATGTGCGCGAGGAGTATCTTCAGCGCTCGCTTGATGCGCTAATTGCCGACCAGACTGCGAAGATCATCGCCTATGCGGCGAATGAGCAGGCCCGCAAGCGCGATGCGGGCCAGTATGACATTGGGTTGCGGACGCTGGAGCAGAACCGCGAGGAGTACGAGGCGCGCCTGAAGCGGCGCCTAGAGGAGAGCGAGCGCATGCGTGCGGTCGGGGCCGATGCGCCGCAACTTGTGGGCGTGGGTGCGCTGGTGCCCGCGCCGAACGTGTTGGCCGAGGATGATGAGGGCGATAGCCCGGATGTTGAGGCGCTTGCGGTGGCACTAGCCAAGCAGTACGAGCACAATCACGACCGTCAGCCACAGAGCGTTGAGGCGGATGGGTTGGGCTTCGACCTGCGCTCGCGGGGTGCGACCGAGATTCGCTATATCGAGGTCAAGGGCCGACGCGGCAGCGGCGGCGTCGCGCTGACCGCCAACGAGTGGATCAAGGCGGCGCGCTTCGGCGGCGAGTACTGGCTCTACGTCGTCCACGGCTGCGGCGGCCCCGCCCCGCGCCTGACGATCATTCGCGACCCGGCGGCATGCCTGACGGTGAGCGAGCAGTCCGTGACGGCCTCGCGTTTTCGCGTGAACGCGGGTGAGATCACTAAGCATGGGATAGTCGTAGGGGAGGTGAGCGATGTGGGACACGACAACTGAGTTTGGGCAGCGGATCGCGCGGCGGCTGGCGGAGGAGCAGATTATCTGGCTTGTTACCACGGGGCAAGATGGGACGCCCCAGCCCAGCCCGGTGTGGTTCGTATGGGACGGGGCGACGATGCGGATCTTCACGAAGCCTGATGCGCCCAAGGTGCGGAACATCCAGGCCCGCCCACGGATCGCCCTGCACTTCAACTCTGACGCCTCTGGCGGGGACGTGATCGTGTTCCTGGGCACAGCGGCGGTAGACCCCACGACGACTGCCGCGCACCTCCTGTCGGCCTACCTCGCAAAGTATGGTGCCAGCATCCCGGCGCTCGGTATGACGCCCGAGCAGATGGGGGCGGTCTACTCCACGGCGATCCGCGTCACCCTGACCAAGGTGCGTGGCTTCTGATGCGTGCGCCATGCACCGCTGGTGCATGGTGAGGGGAGGACGAAGATGACCACCATTGAGATCGTCTTACCGGATGCGATGCTTCAGGAAATGACCTTCGATCCGGTCGCGCTGGCGGGGCTGGCGCGGGAAGCGCTGCTGATTCGCCTCTATGATCTCGGCGAGGTGTCGTCAGGGAAAGCCGCCCAATTGCTTGGGCTATCGCGACGCGCATTTCTCGATTTTCTGGATCACTATGGCGTCTCGGCCTTCAATGCACAGAGCGACCTGGAATCTGATGTGAGGAATGCGCGTGCCATCGTCGGCTAAAGCCTTGACTCCTGCCACATACCACAACCCCCATGGAGTCAAGGCTTTAGCCGGTGTCCTGGCATACCGCAACTCCCTTGGAGTCAAGGCTTTAGCCGAGTGAGACCTTGACACCCTTATCAAACGGGTTTCTCGCAGCATGCACCATCCACCACATCTCTATCTGGATCATACTTGGTACTTTATCACCGCATCAACGTTGCGACACGCAGAGCTACTGGCTACAGATCAGGTGAAATCGTATTTTCAGACCAAGCTTCGGGAATTAGTAGGTGAGTTTGGCATTACCCTACGGGCGTGGGTGGTATTGAACAACCACTATCACCTCTTGCTGAAACTCCAACGCAGCCATGATCTGCCGCGATTTACCGCACGGCTACACGGTGCAACCTCTCGATGTATCAATCAGCAGGATGCGATCACTGGTCGCCAAGTCTGGCACAACTATTGGGATACGTGCATCCGAACGGAGCGAGATTTGTGGGCACGCTTTAATTATGTCCATTTTAACCCCGTCAAGCATGGGTATGCCCAACAGCCTCTCGATTGGCCCTTCTCAAGCTATCACTACTATCTGCGTACCAAAGGTGCCGAGTGGCTTGACGATTGCTGTGCTCGCTACCCGGTCGTCGATTTTATGCGTGGTGATGAGTGAATTTTCTGGCGACTAGGAAGGCTTTAGCCGGTGTCCTGGCTGACCACCCGCCCGGCTAAAGCCTGGACTCCCGTTGGCGGTTCCACGAGGTACAACGGGAGGTTGAGGCTTTAGCCGGTGTCCTGGCTCACCGCCCGCCTGAAGGCTCGATTCCGGTTCACGCACGCCCCTACAGTAAGCGCTAGAGAGACAGATCAATGCCCGCGAACCCCCACGACCGCCGCATCATCGAAGTCGAGATGCCCCTGACGAAGATCTCCGAGCATAGCGCCCGCGAGAAGTCTATCCGCCACGGGCATCTCTCGACCTTGCATATCTGGTGGGCGCGGCGACCGTTGGCGGCGTGTCGTGCGGCCATCTTTGCGGCCCTAGTGCCCCAGCCCGACGACCCCGCAGCGGCGCAGAAGATGCAGCATTTCATCGCCAGCTTGGCGAATTGGGACAATAACATTGATAGCACCAGTGCGCTGGGCGGCAAAGAGGCCCATCACTTCATCAAGGACGCTCGCGCCTACATCAAGCAGGCGTTTCCCGACCGCGCTCCCCGTGTACTCGACCCGTTCTCCGGCGGCGGGGCCATCCCGCTCGAAGCGTTGCGCCTGGGCTGCGAGACGTATGCCTTTGACCTGAACCCGGTCGCGCATATCATCCAGCTTGCGACCCTGGTCTACCCGCAGCAGTACGCCCACCGGCCCGGTGCGCCCAGCGAGAAGCCGGGCGCAACCCTGGTGGCTGATGTGCAGCGCTGGAGTGCGTGGGTGCTCGACCGGGCGCGTGCGGAGATCGGCGATCTCTACCCGCAAGACCAGGGTGCCGCTGCGGTGGCCTATCTGTGGGCGCGCACGATTGCCTGCCCCCGCGCCGATTGTGCCGTGGCGGTGCCGCTGATTCGCCAAACCTGGCTGGCGAAGAAGCCGGGCCGCATGTCGGCCTATAAGGTCGAGGCCGATGGGCCGGGGAGCGCCATTCGCTACACGGTGATCGGCCCGGTGAAAAGCGTCAGCGACTTTGATTTTGACCCCGGCGTTGGCTCGACCCGTGGCGGCACGGCGGTTTGCCCGTGCTGCGGCACGCCCCTTGGCGAAAAATACATCAAGGACGAGGCCGTCAATGGTCGTATGGGCGATGAAATGGTCGCGGTGGTGTGGGAGAGCAGTCACGGCAAGCTCTACCGCTCGGTGCGCCCAGAAGATCGCGCCGCCTTTGAGCAGGCCACGCAGCGCTTGCACCAGCTTGAGGCAAGCTACGACCCGCTGAGCGGCGAACTGTCGCCCGTGCCTGATGAGCCAATGCCACCACAGGGCACCCTCGGCTTTCGCGTGCGGCGTTACGGCATTGACACCTGGGGCAAGCTCTTCAACCCGCGTCAGGC
>CAIWXH010000529.1 GCA_903916565.1 uncultured Oscillochloris sp.
CAGCCCCCTCTCCCTGAACGGGAGAGGGGGAGCCGGAAGCGTCCTGCTGCGGAATCTCCCCTCTCCCCGTGAGGGAGAGGGGCAGGGGGTGAGGGGCAAAGTGCGGCAACACGACGTTGCATCAGCCCGACTCGTCGGCGGGGCATAAGAATCGCCGTGTCCATCACATCGGGTATAATAACCCGCATGTGCTATGGGGCGTCAGGTGCGCCCGTGCGAACGCAGCGACGATGACCCCGGTGGCAAAGCTATTTATGAACGAACGCATCTACGTCGCCATTGACGTTGAGACAACCGGCCTTGTCGCCGGTGTGGACGAACTCATCGAGGTCGCGGCGGTCAAGTTCCGCAACGACGAGATCCTCGAAAGCTACAGCCAATTGGTGCGCCCCCTCCAGCCCCTGCCGTTGAAGATCACCCGCCTCACCGGGATCACGGCTGAGGATCTGGAGCCAGCCCCGCGCTTCAACGAGATTGGCGGCGCTGTCGCCAGCTTTATTAAAAGCTACCCGCTTGTCGGCCACTCGGTCGGCTTCGACTTGGGTATGTTACGTGCCCAGGGCATGAACTTCACCCAGACCGCCTATGACACCTTCGAGCTCGCCACGCTGCTGATGCCCCAGGCACCAGTTTATAAGCTCGTCGCCCTGGCCGAGCGCCTCGGCATCCCCCTGCCCGACGCCCACCGCGCCCTGAATGACGCCACGGCTACCGCCCACGTCTTCATACACCTGCTGGGTCTCATTCACGATCTGCCCCTCGGCGATCTGACTGAAATCGCCCGGCTCACGGCGAAGATCGCCTTTCCGATGCGCGACCTCTTCGATGAGGCGCTCCGCGCAAAGGTGAAGCGTGCGTTCGGCGGGGCGGGCGGGACGCAACAAGCTGCGTCCCTACCGGCGCAACCGGCTCCCATCCCCCTTCAGCCGACCGGCGACGCCCGCCCGCTTGACATCGAGGCCGTGGCCGCCTTCTTCGCCCCCGACGGGCCGCTCGGCCAACGCTTTGCAGGCTACGAGCCGCGTGAGCCGCAGGTCGCCATGGCCCGCGCCGTCGCCGCCGCGTTCAACGACGGCGAGACGCTGATGGTCGAGGCTGGCACCGGCACTGGGAAGTCAATCGCCTATCTCACCCCCGCTGCGCTGTTCGCCGCCCGCCGTGGCGAGCGCGTCGTCGTCTCGACCAATACGATCAATCTCCAGGATCAGCTTTTCTTCAAAGATATTCCGACGCTCCAGCACATTATGACGGCGGGCAGCGACACGGGCGAAGCTGCCGCCCTCGCAGCACCGCCCTTCACCGCAGCGCTGCTCAAAGGGCGCAGCAACTACCTCTGCCTGAAGCGCTACCACGACCTGCGCCGCGTCGAGAATCTGCCCCCTGAAGATGTTCGCACCCTGCTCAAGGTGCAGCTCTGGATTCCCACCACGGACAGCGGCGATAAGGCCGAGCTGCTGCTGCTGGACCGCGAGAACGCCGCCTGGTCGCGCCTCAATGTCACCCCCGAGACATGCGTCGGCCCGCGCTGCACCTACTTCCGCGAGTGCTTTTTCTACCAGGCACGCCGCCAGGCCGAGGCTGCCCACATCCTCGTGATCAACCACGCGCTGTTGATCGCCGATCTCGCCAACCAGTCGAAGGTGTTGCCGCCCTACGATCACCTGATTATTGACGAGGCCCACAACCTTGAGGATGTCGCCACCGACCAACTGAGCTTCAGCGTCGATCAGGGCGCGCTGCTCAAATTCCTCGACGACCTCTACCAGGAAGGTGGCGTCCAGAACGTGAGCGGCCTGCTTGCCGATCTGCCTAAATACCTGCATGAAAGTGCCGCCGAGCAGGGGCCGCGTGAGAAGATTCAGCAGGCGGCCAAGCAGATCGAGCCAACGCTGGTACGCGCCCGCATCGTCGTCACCGAATGCTTCAACCTGCTCACGGCCTTTGTGGTGCGCGAGGTCACGAACAATCAGTACGACCCGCGCCTGCGCCTGACCCCCGATGTGCGTAAGAAGGATGCGTGGCTGGCGATCCAGACGGTCTGGACGAACCTCGGCGACATCCTGACGGTTATCGGCGACGGTCTGGGCAAAATCGAGACCCAGTTGCGCGAAGCGGCGAACCTCAGCGTGCCCGGCTACGAGGATCTGCTGCTGCGCGTCGAGGCGCTGCGCCGCTTCGCCACCGATGTGCGCGTGCAGACCGGCCACGTCATCTTCGGCAACGAGGCGAGCATCTGCTGGCTGACCCTTGACCGCCAGCGTGAGACGCTCAGCCTCACGGCGGCACCGCTGAGCGTAGCCACGCTCCTTCAGGCCCAACTCTTCGCCCAAAAGCAGACCAGCGTGCTGGCCTCGGCTACGCTGACGGTCAGCGCCGACTTTACCTTCATAAAAACCCGCCTGGGTTTGCCTGATGCCGCCGAGGTGCTGCTCGACTCGCCGTTCGACTATGAGCAGCAGACCCTCGTCTACATCCCCAACGACATCCCCGAGCCGAACCAGCGCGGCTACCAGCAGGCCGTCGAGCAGGCGCTGGTCGAGCTGTGTGCGGCCACCGGCGGGCGCACCCTGGCGCTCTTTACCGCCAATAGTGCGCTCAAACAAACCTACGCCGCCATCCAAGAGCCGCTGGAGGCGCAGTCCATCGCGGTGCTGGCGCAGGGCCTTGACGGGAGCCGACGTGCGCTGCTCGACCGCTTAAAGGAGTTCCCGCGCACGGTGCTGTTGGGCACCAACAGTTTCTGGGAAGGGGTGGACGTAGTCGGCGATGCGCTCTCGGTGCTGGTGATTGCCAAGCTGCCCTTCGCCGTCCCGACCGACCCAATCTACGCGGCGCGCAGCGAGCTGCTCGGGAAAGATGCCTTTGCCCAGTACGCGGTGCCGCAGAGCATCCTGCGCTTCAAGCAGGGCTTTGGGCGGCTCATCCGTAGCCGCGACGACCGGGGGATCGTGGTGGTGCTTGACAGCCGTCTGCTGACTAAGCAGTACGGGCAGCAGTTCCTCGCCTCGCTGCCGCACACGCGGGTACGCACTGGCCCGCTGAAGCAACTGCCAATGCTCGCGGCACGGTTCCTCGCCTAAAAAGCCTACGGCCCGGAGGATTATCCTCCGGGCCGTAGGCCATCCAGGGCATAAGCGCTAGTAGCGGGCTTCGCGGCTACCGCTGCCACTGCCGCCGCGCATCTGGTCAAAGCAGTTGCTACAGTAAACCGGCTTTGTGCCACGGGGGACAAAGGGGACGGTGGTCTCCTGGCCGCAATTGGCACAGGTGGTCTTGTACGTCACGCGCTCGCGGGGGGCACCGCTCGACACCGCAGCGCGCGGGGCGCCGCGATCCTCGCGATTGCCGCCACCACTGGCATTCATGGCGCTCTTACGGGCCTGGCGGCACGAGGGGCAGCGGGTTGGCTCGTTGACGAAGCCCTTCGAGGCGTAGAATTCCTGTTCGCCTGCCGTAAACACAAAGTCCATCCCGCAGTCCCGACACGTGAGGGTCTTGTCCACGAAGCTCATCTCTCCCGCTCCTTACGCCTTGGGTCTGATGCCGAGGTTGGTGGGCCATGCCTGAGGAGCGAGGTGAGACTCCGATCCCATCCCGCAGAGAGTGCCAGGGGACTGTGAGATCTGTCGCGCGCCGCATGCCGTCCCATTAATAAAGCATTATACGGTGTTTTTACTTGTCTGCAAGACCCTCTATCCACTCTAGTGCCCGCTCATACCAAATTGGCAGGATTTCCATTCCAAAATATGAAAGCCCTCCCGCCGGGAGGGCTTTCTACGGGTCTTGAGGCTGTCTTATGCGGCGTTTACCTCTTATGACAACTCGACCGCGACCCAGGCGCGTACGCCCGCATGCTCGTCAGGCTCAGTCAGCCGCAGTTGCTGCGGATCATTGGCGCGCTGAGTCATCGCCGCCGCAGAGACGAACTCGCGGAAGAGCGGATGGGGCTTATTGGGCCGCGACAAAAACTCGGGGTGGAACTGGCTGGCGACAAACCAGGGGTGGTCGCGCAGCTCAATAATCTCGACCAAGCGACCATCGGGCGAATGGCCGCTGACCAGCAAGCCAGCCGCCTCAAGCTGGCTGCGGTACGCATTATTAAACTCGAAGCGGTGACGGTGGCGCTCGCCAATCTGCTCAACCCCGTAGGCGGCGTGCGCCAGCGTGCCCGGCTCAAGGATGCAGGGGTACAGGCCAAGCCGCATCGTGCCGCCCTTGGCGGTGATGTCGCGCTGGTCAGGCATCAGGTCAATCACGGGATGGCCGCATTGCGGGGCAAACTCAGTGCTGTTGACCTCGTTGGTGTCGAACAGGCGTCGGGCAAACGCAATGGTGGCACACTGCATCCCCAGGCACAGGCCAAGGTACGGAATGTTATTCCGCATCGCGTAGTCGGCAGCCATAATCTTGCCCTCGATGCCCCGGTCGCCAAAGCCGCCCGGCACCACAATCCCGTGAACCTTCGCGAGCAGCCGGTCGGGGCCTTCGCGCTCGATCTGCTCGGCGGGCACCCAGTGGATGTCGATATCAAGCTCCTGGTGCAGACCGGCGTGACGCAGCGCCTCGACCACGCTGATGTAGGCGTCCTTCAGCTCGACGTATTTGCCAACTAGGGCGATGGGAATCACCCGCTTGGGCTGGCGGATCAGCTTCACTAGCTCGTGCCAAGCCGCAAGCTCAGGCGC
>CAIWXH010000530.1 GCA_903916565.1 uncultured Oscillochloris sp.
CCACTGACCACTGACCACTGACCACTGACCACTCACCACTGACCACTCACCACTCACCACTGACCACTCACCACTGACCACTGACCACTGACCACTGACCACTGACCACTGACCACTGACCACTGACCACTGACCACTGACCACTGACCACTGACCACCAGCGAGGAGATTCCATGGCCCCAGATTCCACGCCCGAAACCCCGGTGCCCGACCCTGCTGTACCTTGGCGGCGCCAGATCGCCAATCTGATCGAGGCCCAGCTTGTCAGCCACCCGCTCCTGTTTCAGCTACGCGCCGTGTGGCGCCAGCTTGAGGCGGAGCGGGCGAACTGGTCGTTTCTGTTGCCCCTCGTCGCGGTCGTCTTTTTTGTCGTCTACCGCCGCGAGCGCAAGCTGGTGCTGCGGGAGGCGCAACGTCAACGTCGCCCGCCGGGGGACTGAAGTCCCCGGCTCTCTAGCTGCGAAGCCCGCCTACGCGGGCTGACCGAGGCCGCCGCAGGGCGGCCTTCGCATTCCGTACGCGCTACGCCCCTTCACCCCTACCGCGCCCCCGGCTGCGGTGCCACCGTCAGACTGAGCGTCTGCAGCCCCAGGGTGATGCCGGTCGTCTCATTGAGATCGAACAGGGTCACGCTGACTGGCCCGCCCGCCGTCGGCGGCGTAAAGACCAGCGGCGCAGCGAAGGTCGCGCCAAGCCCCGTTCCGCTCTTGGTCGCAAACGAGCCTTTGCCAAGCTCGGTGCCCGCCGCGTCAGTCACCCGATAGTCCAGCTGATTCTGGTAGGGCGCGACGGCGGTGCGCCCCGTGAGCGTGATGGGGCTGCTCACCACGGTGCCAGAGACGGGTGCCGTGATCGTGATCTGCTGGTCGCCCCCGGCTGGTTTCACCGTAGTGGTAAGCGCCGGAGACGCGGTCAGCGTGGGCGTAGCCGTCGTGCGCGCGCTGGTCTGAAGCTGCACGATGGCGTTGGCCAGGATTTGGCCCACCCCATCACGGTCGTACACCTCAATCAGAATCATCCCGCCCTGCTGCGGCTCGGCGAAGGAGAGCGAAATCAGATACGACAGATTGGTCTGCCCAGGCTGGCCCACCACCGGGAAGCTGCCCTGGCTCAACGTGTCGCGGGCGGGGGTCCGCACCACGTAATACAGCTCACGAAATTGCGGAAAAACCGCCACGCGCCCCGTAATCACCACCGGGCTGCCCACCGTCGTGCCCGAGGCTGGCGTATCAATGGTGATCGACTGGCGCAGCGGCACCGAGGTACTCGTCGCCATGGGGACGAGGGTGGCGGTGGGGCTAGGCGCAGCGGTGGCGGTGGCCGCGACGGGCGGCGGCGCAGCGACGCTCAGGGGCAGGCTGACGCTGGCGCGCACCTGACTCGTGTTCATGTCAAGCTCAAGCAGATCGAGCGTGATCGGCCCGCCGCCTTGCGGCAGCGTGAAAAGCACCTGGGCCGTGAAGCGGCCCCCGCCATCCTGCGAGCCAGTGACGCCGAACTGGCCGGTGCCGATCTGCTGGCCCGCCCGGTCGCGCACGCGGTAGGTAAGCTGCCCGCCGACCGGCATTCGCACCACCCGGCCCACCACCGTCATTGGGCTGCCGACCTGCACATTGGCGGCGGGCGACTCGACAACCAGCGCCTGCGGCTGGGGCGCAGCGTTCAGCTCGGTGCGAACCAGCGCCGCCACCGGGCCAGTGTCCCCGTCCTGGTCAACCAGCTCGACCGTGATCCGCCCGCCGTTGGGTGGCAGGCTGAAGGCCAGCGCAGCGGTGAAGCTGGACGGCCCGCCGGGCGCGCCGATCACCGGGAAGGTGCCGAGGCTGAGTTGCTGCCCATTCGCGTCAAGCACCCGATAGCCCAAGGTGCCCTGGAAGGGAAAGCGGGCCGTGCGGCCCGTGATCGTCAGCGGGCTGCTCACGCTCGCGCCGGACGACGGCGAGTCAACGATGATCGTCTGTGGCGGCGACACCAGCATAACCAGGCGGGCGCTCGCCACCGGCGGCGCACCGCCCGCCCCTGGCTCGGACACCTCCAGCGCAATATTCCCGCCGTTGGGCGGCAGGTTGAAGGTCAGCGCGGCGTTGAAGCTGCCCGTGCCGGCTGCGGTGATTGGCACCGGGAAGGTGCCGGTTCCCAACACGGCGTTGGTGGCGTCACGGATAAAGTAAGTGAGTGTATTGCTCGCCGAAGGCTTCGTGGTGCGGCCAGTGATGGTCACCGGGCTGCCCACCGTCGTGCCGGACGGCGGCGAGTCGAGGATGATCTGCTGCTGGTCGGCGGGCGGGGGCGGCGGCAGCGCAGTTGGCGTCAGCGCGGGGGCCGTCACCGGCGCCTGCGGCGTCGCTGCTAGCGCCTGCCCTGGGCTAAGGACGACCTGGAGCGAGGTAATCGCCAGAACTGCCCCGTCAGCCGGATTCAGATCGAGCAACTCGATGCGCCCAATGCCCTGCTGCGCCAGCGTGTAGGGCAGGCTGCCTGCGAAGAAGCCCGGCCCGCCCGCATTGCCCTGGGTCGGGAAGGTGCCCTGGTTCAGCAGGCTGCCGTCAGGGCCAAAGAGCCGGTAGGTGAGGCTGCCCGAGACGGGCACCACACTTACGGCGCCAGTCACCGGGATGGGCGGATTGACCACGGTGTTTCCCTGGGGCGAGGTGATCGTGATCGTCCGTGCGGCCAAGGCCGAAGCTGGGGGCGTCGGGAGTGAGTCCGTCGGCGGGGCAAACAGGCCACAGCCGCTTAACGCTAGAACCGCGCCCAGGAGGACGAGCAGACGCCAGCGGGGCGCCAGGGAAGAGTCTGTCCGGCACATAGAGGGAACCCTCGGCAAAAAGATTGGAAGACACGGTTTCAGGTGCCAGGTTTCAGCTTGCAGTCCGAGCGCAGCAGTAAGTCCTGCCTATACCCAAACTGTCAAGCATCCACAAACCTAGTACACGTCGGCGGAAATGCGCGGCAGGTTTTGTACCACGAAGCGCACGAAGTTCACGAAGGCCGAACCGCGTGCGGCTGCGCTCTGTGCCTGACGAAAATCACCGCGCAGCCCTATAGGAACTTCCAAAAAGCTGGACTAATCCAAGGTGGAGACGCGAATATGATACCAGAACTTTACAGGGAGCTGTTATACTAGGCGCGAAATACCAGGGCTGATGCAACGTCGTGGCTGCCGCGCCAGCCCTCACCCCCCCAGCCCCCTCTCTTTCACGGGGAGAGGGGGAGCCGAACCCATCCTGTTGCGGAATCTCCCCTCTCCCCGTGAGGGAGAGGGGCCGGGGGTGAGGGGCAACAGGCGACGTTGACATAGCCTGGCGAAGTGCGCTGTACGCTTTTCCGTCAAAGCGGGCCATTACCAGTAGGCGATCTGCACCGACGGGGCTGGAAGGTGGGAACGTTCGGCATGGATTGCTCAGAGGCGCGCCGACTTATCGACCAGGGTGTGCGTCCCGGCTCAACTGAGCCGCGCCGGGCCGCCCTGGGGTTCCATCTCGTCAACTGTGACTCGTGTTGCGCCTATCGGGCGAGCGGGGGCACTCAAGGCTTGCTTGCGGCTCTGCTGTCCGAGGAGTCGCCCGCGTCAGTTGTTGGCCCCCAATCGCCCCGCGTGCGCCGCCCGCGCCGCAAACATCCCTGGTGGCGCCGCGCCGTGATCGCTGTTTTGGCCGTGTTGGCCCTGGCTGCTGGCCTGATGGCCGGGCGCATCGCACGAGCCGCCTACACAATCAGTGGCAACTTGGCGCTGATGCAGGTCACCGCCGCCCCGCTGCGCTTGGCAGCCACGCCAACCCTGGCGCTGCCCACCCTAGCGCTGCCCACAGGACAAGCAGCCGCCATCAGCGCCACCGCTGCGCCCGAGGCCAGCACGACCACCAGCGCCATCGCTGCGCCCGAGGCCACCAGCGCCATCGCTGCCATTGCGCTGCCCACGGCTCAGGCCAGTGTTGTTGCGCCACCCCGCATCGTCTCGCCGACGCCGATCCGTCTACCCGCGATTGGTGGGGCAGCGCTGCCGACCCTGATGCCCACGCTGGGCGTGGTGCCGGTCAGCGGCGAGGCGATCAATATCCTGCTGCTGGGCAGCGACCGCCGCCCCGACGAGGGCTGGCAGAATCGCTCGGACGCGCTTATGGTGGTGCGCGTCGAGCCAGCCCGTCAGCGCGTGGCCCTGCTCTCGTTCCCCCGCGACTTGATCGTCAACATCCCCGGCTACGGCTACGCCCGCATCAACGCGGCCACGGTCTACGGCGAGCTTTACCCCGAGCTAGGCGGCGGGCTTGAGCTGGCCCGCGCCACTGTCAGCGAGCTGCTCGGCATCCCCATTCATCACGTCGTGCGGGCCGACTTTAACGCCTTTATGACTGCGGTTGACGCCATCGGCGGGGTTGACCTCGTGGTCGAAGACGAGCTCTACGACCCGCAATACCCGACCATGGACTACGGCTACACCGTCGCCCATTTCCTGCCTGGCCCGCAGCATCTGGATGGCGCGACCGCCCTGATGTACGCCCGCCTACGCCACGCCGATAGCGACTACCACCGCACCCGCCGTCAGCAGCAGGTCATCCAGGCGATTATGCAGCGCATTCGCGCGCAGAATGTGCTGGGCCAAGTGCAGATGCTCTCTGACCTCAGCACCGCGTTGCGCGACGATGTGCAGACCGACCTCTCGCTCGACCAGATGCTCGGCATCGCCTGGGCCTTCCGCAACTTCTCGCCCGATCTGGTTGAGCGTTACACGCTCGACGAGAGTCTGACGACCGTGGGCACTCCTGGCGATGCCTACGCGATCACCGCTGCGCCGGGGGCGATCCGCTTGGTGACCAACCAACTGCTCCATGGGGTGCGCCCGACGGAGACGCCGTAGGATGCGTTTTCAAGGGAGGGTGCCCCGCCCTTGAACCTACCCGGTTTCACCTTAGACAAGGTTCATCGCAGCTTTACAGTTTTGGCACTTACGTCGCTTGCTACTGCGCTCGGCCTGAAACCTGAAACCCGACACCTGAAACCTGGTCTTAATGGCTGAGGTACACGCCAATGGCGTCCGGCACCGCACGCGGCTGGTTGGGCCAGAGCGACTGGCCGCGCCATGTCGCCTGCGTCGAGGTGTCGTCGTCGCCGCCGAGGGCGCTGGTGCAGCCCATGGCGCGTAGGGCGCGGGCCAGCTCGACGCCCACCACGCCGTTCGAGGTGACGAGGACGAGGAAGCTGCCGCCGGGCAGGTCGCCCACGCAGACCGCCGTCTTGGGGTAGGTGCCATGGTAGATCTTGATCCGCCAGTCAAGCTGTGCGAAGTCCTCGCCAAGCGGGTTGAAAGGAACCGCCTCGTCGGTCGCGGCGGTGAGCGCAGGGTCTGCGATTTTTCCGTGCCAGAGGATCACCGGCCCGCCGCCGACAGCCTGCTGACAGCCTTTTAGCCCCTCGGCGTCGAAGCGGCCAATCTGGGCCTGCTGCGCTGGGGTGATGCAGAGCGCCGCACGCCCCGCATTGACCCGATAGACGACCCCATTGATCACCACGCTGCCCTCGTCGGAGGTGCGTACGTCGCCGTGGAAGCCAAAGGCCATCGCGGCGAGCAGTTCCCGCCCTGCGCGGGCGGCATACGGCGCACCCACCATCTCAGCCACCGTCGCCAGATGTTGCTGGCGGTCGAGCCAGATCGTGTTGCCCGTCTCGTCGCTGCCGGGGGTCGCGCCATCAGCATTAATCAACTCGATCTGCACCTGCGCGCCCAAGCGAGCCACGACGTAGGCCAGTTCGCCGCCGCCAGCCAACGGGCGTCGGTAAAGCTCAAGCTGACCGTCGGCCACACGCTCTTGCAGCGTACTGGCGCGGTTGAAGGTGTCCAAGCGCTCGTGCGACGGAACCGCACGCGCCTGGCTGATCAGGGGGCTAGATTTGCCCACTAGGGCATGCACCGCCGCCACTGGGGCCAGCGTTGGCGGGTTCAACCAGCGCGACGAGATCGCTGGCCTGCCCTGGGCCAATTGCACGGCGAGATAGATCGCCGCCACAAGGACGAGGAGCAGGGCCGCATTGAGCATAAGGCGTGGCGACATTTGGCTGGCGATCCTATGGAAGATGACTATGCGGTGCGAAGGCCGTCTGCGCGGCCTCGTTTAGCCTGCGAAGGCAGGCTTCGCCGCCAGAGCCGGGGACTTCAGTCCCCCGGCGGGCATAGCGGTTGCAAAGTCGCCTTTTACCCCTCACCCCCGGCCCCTCTCCCTCAAGGGGAGAGGGGAGATTCGGCATCAGGAAGCGTTCGACTCCCCCTCTCCCGCTCAGGGAGAGGGGGCTGGGGGGTGAGGGCTGGCGCGGCAA
>CAIWXH010000531.1 GCA_903916565.1 uncultured Oscillochloris sp.
CCCCAAGGTCGCGCACTTTCTCGCCTACGGTGGCTGCCAGATCGCACGCGCCGGTCTTGAGGCGGTACTTGATCTGCATGGCGACAGTCTCACGCGACGGGCGGTGACGAAGATGGTCAAGCAAGCCCGCCGCCACGGTGCGGTCTACGAGCTACCCTGGAGCGCGGCAAACGTCGGGCAACTGCGCGCCTTTATGCCAACCGCGTGGCCCACGGCACGCCCAGCGCTACGACACCTCTTTCGCGGCGAGTTTAGCCCAGCCACGCGCTGCTTCAGCTTCATCACACCCGCCGGAGCTTGGCGCGGCGTCCTCTTACTCTCGACGCCGCACCCACAGACTGCCGTCGTCGAGCTGATGGTACGGGCGCACGACGCCCCTGGCGGCGTGATGGAAAGCCTGATCAGCGCCGTCGGCACAACTCTACGCGCCGAAGGGGTTCACACGCTCAGCCTCAACGAAGTGCCGTTCCACCACCTTGACGACCGGCTCAGCCTAGCGGAGCGCCTGATCGCCACGGTCGGGCGTGGCCTGCTCAACGCCTACCACACTGAGGGGCTGTTGCGCTTCAAGGCCAAGTTTGCGCCAACCTGGCGTCCCGTCTACCTCTGCGCCAGCCGTCGGCTCTCGCTGGCGCTGCTCACCGACCTCTTCACCGCCTCGGGCTGCCTCCAACTTGCGGGGCATAGCCTCTTGCGTGGGCCTACCAATTTCTCGCAGCGCGCCTAGTGTAAACGGCCATCGCCCCATTGCACATCACCTGAAACGTAAGCTTATGTCGCTTGATGAACACCTCCGCAGCACCCGTGGACCTTCAAGGTCGGCAAGTCAGCCAGCGACGGCGCACTCGTCAACCTGGGGCATGCCGTCACAAACGTTTTCGATAGCCGTCGTGGGCAGCGGAGTCGGTCTTCACTGTTGGTTAACGATTCCTTTACCTCGATCTGCTATACTTTAGATCCGCTGTTCACGCTAACGATGCAGAGAGGAGTCGCCCCATGTCCGCTGAGGAGCAGGAGCTGAGCGCTGACGAGGTCGAGGAGTTCAACGCCGCCGCCGAGGAGAGCGAGGACGAGGAGAGCGAGGACGAGGAAGGCGAGGACGAGGGGGGCGAGGACGAGGAAGGCGAGGACGAGGAAGGCGAGGACGAGGAGAGCGAGGACGAGGAAGGCGAGGACGAAGAGAGCGAGTAACAGGGCATCTGACCTACCTGCCGATTGCCCGTCGGTCGGTGTTAGCACGCACTGGCCTGAATCTTCGAAAGGCTCGGAGCAATCCATTCGCTCCGAGCCTTCTTGTTCCGCACGTGATGAACGCTTCGCTGCTGCTCACCAACTGAGCAGCACACCGAGCGACCCAAAGGCCACTGAGGAGTTGCCGCGCTGGTCGTGGCTCTGTATCGTTACGCTAGGAAAGGATAAACCGATGAGCGCCGAACCTGCCCCAACGCATGAGACGCCGAACACGCCCGAGTCGCATCGCTTGACAATCACCGTTGACTCGGCCACCTATGCACTGATCCAAGCGTTCGCCGCGCAGTTTTCGCAAAGCGTCGAAGGCACTGCCGCCGCGCTCTTGGCCGCCGAGTTAGTACGCGGCCCCGAAGAGATACAAGCGCCTGACCCTGATGGTCGTATCTTCACCCGGGGCGAAGTCCTCCACATTGCCCTGGCCGCTGAACGAAGCCGCACCGCCCAGCTTGAGGCAGCGCTGACCACGCTACGCCGCGAAATGCGAAGTGTCGCCGCCACGATGGCGCGCATCGCCGAATAGTAGCCGTCTCAACTGCCCCCGCGAGGTTCAGGCGTCAGGCAAGGTTTCAGGTACCGGGTTTCAGGTTTCAGTCCGAACGCATCAATAAGCCCTGCGTGTGCCCAAACGCTAAAACGTCCACGAACCTTGGCTCAGCCCAAAGGTACGCTGGGCTGAGGCAACCCCAGGGCCAGGCGGCGATCCCCAAGCGACTACGTGCGGCCCGCAGCTAAAAGAGCGGCAGGGCCGTGTGGAGTCGCGTCCCCGTGCGCCCGCGTGAACCCAGTCGGGCCATGTTTTTTGTTAGAGAAAGCTTGGAGATTTCGTGGAGCCTTCCAAACAAGCCTCAAGAGCGATTCGCTATGCTATAGCTACGGCGGGTCGTCAACGTGGCCCCGCCCCCGATCATCAGAACCCGCGCATCGCGCTAAGCCTACATCCTTGCAGCAACCGCCCCTTGGGCCTATATCAGGAGTTATCGCTATGTCAGATCCCAAAGCCGCTCGGCTGGCCGCCATCCGCGCCGCCAACGCCCAGAAGCAGGCTGTCAATACGCCCACCGCAGCGGTCGATGCGGCCCCCGCGCCAGTACTCGATAAGACCATTCGGCTGGCCGCCATCCGTGCCACCAACGCCCAGAACCAGGCCGTCAACACGCCGACGGTCGCTGCCGAGCGCAACCCCATCGGTGCGCCGCCCGTGACCAGCCCGACCATCCAGCTTACGAGTACGCCGGTGGTTGCCCCAACCGCCCCCGCCGCGCAAGTGCCCGCTGTGAGCGCCCCGCAGTTTGGCTTGCTGCTGCTCGCCGCCGTGAGCGGTGCCTTCGTCGCCGCGTTTGCCCTTCCGGCCTGGCTGCCTGGGTTGAGCGCCTCGCTGCTTGGTGCCGAGCCCAAAGCCTACTGGTACCTTGCCCGCTCAACCGCCTTCGTCGCCTATGGCCTGCTCTGGCTCTCGATGGCGCTTGGCTTGATGATGACCAACAAGCTGTCGCGGGTCTGGCCCGGTGGCCCGGTGGCCTTCGATCTGCACCAGCACGCCAGTATCCTGGGCCTCGCTTTCGGACTGTTTCACGCGCTCATCTTGCTGGGTGACCGCTACAGCAATTACACCCTGGGCCAGATCCTCATCCCCTTCGCAAGCACAGGCTTCCAGCCCTTCTGGGTCGGCCTGGGCCAAGTTAGCCTCTACCTGATGGGCCTCGTTGGGCTGAGTTTCTACTTCCGCCCGCTGATTGGGCGACAGGTCTGGCGGGTCATTCACTTCCTTAGCTTCGTGATCTTCGGGCTGGTGATGGCCCACGGCGTACGAAGCGGCAGCGATACTGGCACGGTGTTGGCGCAGGGTATCTACTGGTTCACTGGCGGCAGCCTGATCTTCCTCACGGTCTACCGTGTGCTGGTCAGTATGGTGAAGCCCACGCCTGCCGTGCGGCCCACGGCGCAGACCCCGCGTGAGCAACTCGTCAAGGCGTAAGTTTGGCCGCGTGCGAGGATAAGGCGACAAGGGGCGGCGGGGCGGCGGCGACAAGGGGTCAAAGAGACTGGTGGCTCCAAAAGGACAGCCGTGCGAGATAATTTCGCACGGCTGTCGTCGTTTTTTTCGGTCGAAGCATGTACGCTAGGACAGCTTTCTGAAAGTTCCTGTAAGGTTGTGCGGTATTCTTGCAAGGCACGGAGCGCAATGGCAAGCGGTTCGGCCTTTGTGACCTTCGTGCGCTTCGTGGTACAAAACCTGCCGCACATTTCCGCCGACGTGTCCTAGCTCTTCGGCATCAACTGCTGTAGCACCTTGATTAGCGCGCCAAGCGCCTCGGGAATCGCGCCGTCTTCGGCCTCGGCGTAGCGCGTGCGCCCACCGTAGCGGGCCGTAAGCTCGTAGCCGTAGCCATCGGGTGAGCCTTTCGCCTTACGGTGGCGTGTGCGGCTCACGCCGGACGGGATCAGCGCCTCAAGGGTCGTGCGCTCCGCCTCAGTCATACGATAGGGAGCGCCTGTGGTTCC
>CAIWXH010000532.1 GCA_903916565.1 uncultured Oscillochloris sp.
CTGGCCGTAGAGCGCCAGTCGTCCGAGCAGAATGACGCGGGGAACCGCATCGCTGGACTGGAAGAGACAGGCCCGCGACAAATCCTCGGTGAAACCCTGCGCCCGGAAGCGGGCCAGCAACCGTTGCGCGACCCGGTGTTCCAAATGGAGATGCACGGTCTCCTCGGTCAGCACGCCCGCATCGGTGAAAATCACGGGCCGGATGGGCGCCTCGCGCCGCCAATCGGTCAGGCTCTGGTTGGCCGGGCGCGGCGCGCGCAGCGTGTCGAGGGTCGCGTTCCAGCTTGGGTCGGCGGCGGCGCGCGCGTTGAGCGCGGGCACCTGCCACGCCTCCTGACCATGCACATCGGTCGTACGCTGAAGCGGCGGCGCCTTGAGCATGTCCAGCGCACAAGAGAGTGCCTGGCGGAACGACGCCGCATCGAAGCCGATCCATGCGTGGGCCTTCGCCAAGAGCGTCTGGCAGCGGGCGATCTGCGCGTGCAGATCCTGGGCACGCTCGCGGGAAACCTCGAACTCGTCGTCCACACGCTGGCGGCGCAGCGCATCCAAGTCGGCCTGCTCTAGCTCGCGCACCAAGTCCTCCGCATCACGGTGGCGAATCCCCTGGCGCAGACGGCGCTCAATATCGTCATCAATCACCTGCGAGAGGCTGCCCAATTCGCGCTTGATCGTCTCGGTCTTACGCACCAGCACTTCCAGCACGCGATCCTCAACGCGCTGCGGCAGCACGAAATAGTGACAGCGCACCTCGGGGGCCGGTTGGAGCTTCCGGTCGATGCGCCCATTGCGCTGCTCGATGCGCCCAGGGTTCCAGGGCAGATCGAAGTGAAAGAGATCGGCGCAGTGGGCCTGGAAATTCAGCCCCTCGCGGGCGGCATCGGTGGCGAGCAAAATCCGTAGCGGGTCGTGCGCGGGGTCGGTATTAAAGCGGCGCTGGATCTCCTGGCGGTTGGCGCTGCTGGTCAGGCCATCGATCACCGCGATGCGCTCGTCGGCCTGGTCGCTCCCCTCGATGGCCTGCGAGAGCAGGTTCAACAGGAAGCGCTTGGTGCCCTCGCGGTTCTCGGTAAAAATCAGCACCCGTCGGTTGTTCCAGCGCGGGGGCGGGCCAACGGGGGATGCGCCAAACGGCGGCAGATTAGGGCAGAGGTTGGTGCGAATCCAGTCGATCAGATACGCCAGCTTGGCATCGGGGCGGTCGCGATGCTGCTCCGCAATCCGCTGCATCTGGTCGAGCAAAACCTGCTCCTGGCGGCGCAGATCCTCGGCGTGGGCAGACTGCGGTGCCCCCGCCTCGCCCGCGACCGTCACCGCCGCCACCTCCGCCGCCTCCGCCGCCGCGTGTTCGTCGTCGCTCCAGAGACTGCGCTCATCATCGGCATCGGGCGTCTCGGTCAAGCGGATCGCGGCATTGTCAGCGGCAGCGGCGGCTACCGTGTCCTGCTGCGCCCAGTGCCGTGCGACCGTCGCACGATGCACCTTCAGACTGCGGGCAAACGCCTCGATGGACGAGAGCAGGCGCTGCTGAAGGCCAACCGTAAGCAGACCGGCGGCGGCCTGGGCGCGGCGCGTCGCATCGGCGAAGCGCTGGTCACGCAGGGTGCGATACTGGTCAAGCACCTGCGACAGCACCAGCTCCGGCGCATCGGCGGGGAGGCCGCCCAGCTCCACGCGCACCACCGTGCGGCGCGGGAAATCAGCGCTGACGCTGCGAATATCCTCCTTGAGCCGACGCACCATCACCGCATCCAGGGCTTTCTTCCCGCGCACCTTCACCCCCCGCGTAAAGCGGATCGGGTCAAGCAGCTCCAGCAAGGTAGAAAAGCTGTTGGAATGCCCATTGTGCGGGGTTGCCGACAGAAACAGGCGATGCTCAAACCGACCGGCCAAGTCGCGGATGGCCTTGGTGAAGCCCGACTCGATCCCGTAGCGGCCGCCGGAGGATGGGGCGGCGTGATGGGCCTCATCCAGCACGAGCAAGCTCCCCGGCGCGAACGTGCCGAGCCACTCGCGCAGCGGATCGGCGTAGGTCGGGTCGCCCAGCAGGTGGTGGGAGACCAAAAAGCGGCTATGGGTGCGCCAGGGATTGACGCCGAAGCCGCGTTCGCGGCGCATACGGGTCAGGTAAGCGCGGTCGAGCAGCACGAAGATCAGCCCAAAGCGCTCCTCAAGCTCCGCCTGCCACTGCTCCAGCACCGAGGGCGGCGCGGCCACGACGATGGTACGCACCTTCTTGCGAAGCAGCAGCTCACGCATGATCAGGGCCGCCTCAATCGTCTTGCCGAGGCCGGTATCATCGGCGATAAAGAGATTGACGCGAGGCAGCAGCAGCGCCTTCCGCAGCGGCTCCATCTGATAGGCGTCAATCTTAATCCCGGCGCGGAAGGGCGCCTGAAACAGGGTCGGATCGGTCGCAGTCACACAATTCCAGCGCAGCGTATGCAGAAAAGCGGCGAAGCGCGGCGGCGGATCGAACCCACGGGTGGCGAGGTCGGCCCAACGCTCCGTGTGCAGAATCTGCCGATCCAGCTCATAGTCCCAGAGCACCTCCAGCACCTGGCCCTGGGCGTCATCATCAGCACAAGCGAGGCGCACCCGAGAAGTCTGACCGGGCACGGTCGGCGGGATGACTTGATCGACCAGCCAAGTACGGGCGCGCACATGCACGAGCTGACCGACCTCGGGCGTGTGCAGGGGCAGATCGGAATACGTCACGCGGGCGCTCCTGCATATAGCGCGGCGAACCCAGCGGCGCGGCGGCGACATGATCGGCCACGGTCGCACCCATACGCCAGACGCGCAGGATCGACCGCACGGTGGCGGTGAGGCCATTGGACACGCGCACAGTCAGGGATGGCGTGGGTGTCGCGCTGCGCGGGATGGGCGAGTGCGGCGATGGGCGAAGCGGACATCGGTGGTTCCTGACGAACATACGGCCTGTACGGC
>CAIWXH010000533.1 GCA_903916565.1 uncultured Oscillochloris sp.
CTTCTTCCAAATCCAGACGCTTCAGAAAATCGCGCAGATTGGCATGCTCGAAGCCATCGGCGCGTCGAGCTGGCTGGTGATCACGACCTTGCTGATTCAGATTATGATCACTCTGGTGGTCGGGCTCGCCGTCGGCGGCGGCGCGGTGTGGCTTATGTCAAGAATGCTCCCGGCGAGCATCCCGGTCGTGTTCAGCGGCTCGAAAATCACCATCTCGCTGCTCGCCCTGCTGGCGTCCGGGCCGCTCGCCGCCCTCGTCGCCGTACGCACCATCTTGAAGATTGAGCCGCTCCAGGCACTGGGGTTGAGCAATTAAGCCAAGGTGCAAGGTGTCAGGTCTCAGGTGTCAGGTGTCAGGTGTCAGGCCGAGCGCAACAGGCTCTACTCGAACTAGCACCTTGCATCTGACACCTGACACCTTGCACCTGACACCTTGTCAAAAGGGGCGGAACAATGAGTACGCTTGAGGCGCGGGCGGTGACCAAGATTTATCACGCCAACGGCGCTGATGTCCGTGCCGTCGATACCGTAACGTTCCACGTGGCAGCCGGCGAGTTTGTGGCGCTGGTTGGCCCGAGTGGCTCTGGCAAAACCACGATGCTGGCCCTCCTGGCGGGGCTGCTCCAGCCCGACACCGGCGAGGTGCTGGTGCGCGAGCAAAGCCTGGGCACGATGCGGAAGGCCGACCTGACGGCGTTCCGCCTGAATCACATCGGGTTCACGTTTCAGGCCAACAATTTGGTGCCCTATCTGACGGTGCGCGAGAATGTCGAGCTGATGCTGCGGCTCAATGGCACGCGCAATCAGCAATCCAGGGCACGCGCCACCGAGCTATTGGTGCGCCTGGGCCTCGATGGTCGGCTGGACAACCTGCCTTCGCAGCTTTCGGGCGGCCAGCAGCAGCGCGTGGCGATTGCACGGGCGCTGGTTCACGAGCCGGATATTGTCTTAGCTGATGAGCCGACCGCAAGCCTGGACACCGAGCGCGCCTATCAGGTCGTGGCGACGATGGCCGGACTGATTCACGAGCAGGGCCGCGCAGGGATTATGGTCTCCCACGACCCCCGGATGTGTATCTACGCCGACCGTATTTTTCAGATGGAGGATGGGCGTCTGGTGCGCGTGCTGAGTGCGCGTGCGGAGATCGAGGCGTTCGCGCACGGCCTACGCCCGACGCCACAGCAAGATGCGCCAGCCAAGCCTCACGAGCGCAGCATGGAACCTGTCCCTACACCCTAATACACATCGGCAGGAATGTGTGGCAGGTTTTTTACCACGAAGCGCACGAAGGTCACGAAGGCCGAACCACCTTGACTATTTGGTGGACAGCGCCACAGCTCCACCCCTCCACCGCGCTTTGGTGGACAGCGCCACAGCTCCACCCCTCCACCGCGCTTGTGTGGAGCTGTAGCGCTGTGGAGGTGTTATATAATGCCCCTGCAATTGCTACCCTCGGCCTGCCACCTGACACCCGGCACCTGAAACCAACCCAACATTCATTATGTCAAGTCAAAGCGCCATCATCACCGACCGCCTCACCAAACGCTACGGCGAGCGAGTCGTCGTGGACGCCCTGAGCCTTGAGGTGGCGCAGGGCGAAGTCTTCGGCTTTCTGGGGCCAAATGGCGCGGGCAAGACCACCACCATCGCGATGCTGCTTGGCTTGGTGAAGCCGACCGCAGGCCGTGCGCTGGTTCTGGGGCATGATGTTGCGACCGCCCCCACCACCGCCGCAGCCCGTGTCGGTGCGATGATCGAGGCGCCTGCCTTCTATCCGTACCTGAATGGTTATGACAACCTGCGTGTCCTCTGTCGGGCGGGCGGGCTGAACGAGCAGCGCATCGCTGCGGCACTGGCCGTGGTCGAACTGAGCGAGCGCGCCCGCGATAAGGTGCGCGTCTATTCACAGGGAATGAAGCAGCGCCTCGCCATCGCCGCGACGCTGCTGCCCGACCCCGCGCTCATCATTCTGGACGAGCCGACCAACGGACTTGACCCGGCGGGCACTGCCGAGATCCGGGCGCTGATCCGCGCCCTGGCCGCTGACGGGCGCACCATTTTTCTCTGTAGCCACATGCTGCACGAAGTCGAGCAAGTCTGCGAGCGGGTCGCCATTCTCAAGGCGGGGCGTCTGATCGCCCAGGGCCGGGTGGCCGAACTGCTGCACCAGCGCCATGGTCTGCGCGTGCGCGTCGAGGGCGACCCCGCCCCGGCGGTCGCCCTCGTGTCTACCCTCAGTTGGGTCGCGGGCGTGCGGCGCGACGGCGACGTGCTGCTCATTGATGCGCCTGCCGACCGCGCCGCCGAGCTGAACGCGCACCTGGCACGTCACGGGGTTCTGGTTGCCGAAATCGGGGCACAGGGCAACTCGCTCGAAGCGTTCTTTCTGGAAGTGACCGGGGAACCGTAAGCGTGTGTTCGTCAGTGCAACGCGGTCTTGGTGCGCTTCGTGGCCTTCGTGGTGAATCTGGTAAGACCCTATGATGCTTCGCAATCTCTTCGCCGCTGAGTGGCTGAAGCTGCACAAGTGGCCGGTGGCCTGGGCGCTGCTGGCGAGCTTCCTGGGGCTGATGAGCCTCTCGCTGGGCCTGTGGGCGATGGTGGTCGCGCTGCACGAGGGCATCCTCGGCGGCGTCCGTATCAGCACGCTGGGCGAGGTTCAGCTTGACCAAATTAAGCGGCAACTCAGCTTCCCAGGAATTTTCGGCGCGGTGCTTGGGCAGATCAACGGCACCGGCGGGCTGCTGGCAATCTTCCTCGCGGCTGGCTCGTTGGGGGGCGACTATAGCTGGGGCACCTTACGCACCTTGCTGGCCCGGGCACCCGAACGCGGGATCTACCTGCTCGCAAAACTGCTGGCCTTACTGGCGGGGCTGTTGGTGGCAATCCTGATTTCCCTGGTCATGGGCACACTAATCGCCCTAGCCGCAAGTCACTGGCTTGGCCTGCCCTCGCACCTGACAGGGCGCGACCTGCTGGTGCTACCGCTCGGCATCGGGCGGGCGCTCTTTGTGATCCTGCCCTACCTTTTAGCGACCATGGCCTGCGCGGCCTGGGGGCGCTCGGTGCTGGCAGGGGCAGGCGGCGGCCTCCTCTTTCTGGCGCTTGACGTTGGCGCTGGCTCGTTAGGCTCGCTCGGCAAGGTGAGCGACTTCACGCAGTTGCTGGTGAACCTGCTGCTTCAGCCGAACATCAACACCCTAGTCGTGCAGAACGCGCAACTCTTCGGGCTAGACCAGTCGGTACTGGCGAGCGCCCTTGACCTGGGGCGGCTGCCGTCGCCGCTCCAGGCGACTGTGGTGATTACCGTCTACTGCCTGCTCTTCGCCTTTGGCGCGTGGCGCTGGCTGGTGAAACGCGACGTGATGGGGGCGCAATAGCTCCGGCGCTACACCGCCTGACCATCCCTAAGCTGGCGCAACTCGTTGAACAACTCGCGCTCACGGGGCGTCAGCTTGGTGGGCAACTGCGCGCTGATGACGACATACAGATCGCCGCGCCGGTCGGCGCGCATCGCCGGCATCCCCTGACCGCTCAGACGAAAGGTGCGCCCGTTCTGGGTCAACTCGGGAATGTTCAGGCTGATCGTCTTGCCCGCCAGCGTTGGCACGGCGGCCTGCCCACCTAACAGCAGATTGTAGAGGCTGGTCTCAATCTTGACGGTCAGGTCGTCACCCTTGCGCTCGAAGCGGCCATGGGGCAGCACCTTGACGACCAGATAGAGGTCGCCGCGTGTGCCGCCATTCAGACCTGGGGCACCCTCGCCAGGGACACGAATACGGGTCCCGACATCAACCCCGGCGGGAATCTTGACCGTGATCGTGCGTGGTACCCCGTTGGGGTTTGCGAACTGAAGTGTGCGCTGGGTGCCGGTGAACGCTTCTTCCAGGGGAATCTCGACCGGCTGATCCACATCTTGGCCGTCCATTCGCATATTAAGCCCAGCGCCGCCACGTCCACTGCGCCCACCAAAGAGCGTCTCGAAAATATCGGCAAAGTCCGTGCCAGACGCATACTCGGCACCAGGCGCACCGGCCTGCTCGTAGCGCTTCCAATCGCTGCCAAAGCGATCATACTTCTCACGTTTCTCCGGGTCAGAGAGCGTCTCGTAGGCCTCATTAATCTCTTTGAACCGTGCCTCGGCCTGCTTATCGCCTGGGTTAATATCAGGATGATACTTGCGGGCGAGCTGACGGTAAGCCTGCTTGATCTCCTGGTCTGAGGCACCACGATTGACGCCGAGAACCTGATAATAGTCTTTCATGTCGGTATCCGTAGCTCGCTGCGTGCGAATGCGCTGACTGGCTTAGTCTATCTTAGGAACGTGATCGGCGGACTGTCAAGGTTGCTCTATTAGAGGAGTGTTAGCACACTCAAAAAGCCCCTGCCTAGCTAGGCAGGGGCTTGCATACACGACGGCTTGGCGAAATCAGGCGACCTGAGTCTCCCACACGTTCGCCCGCCGATAGGGCGCATAGGCGGCAAGATCACGGATCGAACGTTGCAGCACATCGCGCTCAAGCGGATCATTATAGCCCCGAATGAGGCGCGTGATCGAGTCGATATGTTCGGGCATGGGCTCATAGCGATAGACAGGGTCGCCATTTGCAGTGACGGCGCGCAGCATGACCCCATCTTCGGCAAGCTCATGCAGCGCCTGCGACACACTCCAGATGTCACGGCAGACACGGTCGGCAATGACCCGTGGGGTCGTCTCCAAGCGGGGATTCTCGTAGAAAATAAGCAGCAAATGCAACTTGACGGGGGTGTCTATGGCCTGCTCAAGGAGTTGCTGGACCAGTGGGTCAATCATCGACCGGCCTCCTTCCACGTTTGATCGTCCTTGATCATACGGGTGCCAGGGAAACGCATCTTCTGATTCCGCATCGTAGCGGGCTGGAAGGGGCTCCTGCGGGCGGGGGAGGAGCGTCACTGAGGAGAGTCAGCCGGCCTATCCGGCAGATACACACGTACGTAGTTTCAATTATACACGAAGCGTCCGCAGATTGTAAGGGGTTTATTATCGATTTTTTGACCAATTGCGTTATAACTTCACCACTCGCCGTGCTGTGTCTTTCAAAATGTCCCGTTCCAACCGCCGCGCCCGGTCTGCGCCGCTTGCCACAGGCGATATAATAGAGGGCGCTACGATCAGCGTGAGGAGGTTTGATCATGAAGGTACGAGTTGCGGTGCTGGGCGCCACAGGGACGGTGGGCCAGCGCTTTATTCAGTTGCTTGACGGCCACCCCTGGTTTGAGATCGCCGCCCTCGTGGGGAGCGAGCGCAGCGCAGGGCGCAGGTACGGCGAGGCCGCACGCTGGGTGCTCGACACCCCGATGCCTGAGCAGGTGCGGGCGATGACCGTCCTGGGCGACGATGCCCAGCTCGACACCCCGCTGGTCTTCTCGGCCTTGCCCAGTAAGACGGCGGGTGCGATTGAGCAGCGGCTCGCCCGTGAGGGCCACATTGTCTGCTCAAACGCCTCGGATCATCGGATGGACAGCGATGTGCCGCTGCTGATCCCCGAGGTCAACCCCGAGCATCTTGAGCTGATCACGGTGCAGCGCCGCCGCCGTGGCTGGTCAGGCGCGATTGTCACCAACCCCAACTGTACAGCCACCGGCCCAACCATGGCCCTGCGACCGCTTCACGATGCCTTCGGCGTCACCAAGCTGCTGCTCGTGAGCATGCAGGCGCTCTCGGGCGCGGGCTACCCCGGCGTCCCCTCGTACGACGCGATTGACAATGTGATGCCCTACATTGGCGGCGAGGAACCGAAGGTTGAGACCGAGCCGCAGAAGATGCTTGGCACGCTGCGCGACGGCGCAGTCGAGCTGGCGCCCTTCGTGATTTCGGCCCACTGCAACCGGGTGCCGGTGCTTGAAGGGCACCTGGAGTGCCTGTCAGTGGCGTTTGTCCATAAGCCTAGTCTTGACGAACTCACCGCCGTACTCCGCAATTTCCGCGCACTGCCGCAAGAGCTGAACCTGCCGAGCGCGCCGCCGCAGCCGCTTATCGTGCGCGACGAGCCAGACCGGCCCCAGACCCGGCGCGACCGCGATGCGGGCCGAGGGATGAGTACCACCGTCGGGCGGCTCAGGGCGTGCCCGATTCTCGATTACAAATTTGTCTGCCTGAGCCACAACACCATTCGTGGTGCCGCAGGCGGCTCACTGCTGAACGCCGAACTGATGTACGCCCAGGGGATTTTCCGTTGAGCTGTGGAGGTGTGGAGCTGTGGCGCTTGTGTGCCATCTCACCTCCACACCTCCACACCATCTACTGTGATCACCCGCAAGGGTCGCCAGCGCGCGCTTGGCTCGCCCGGCCCTGCTTGCCAAAGGCTTTTATGCAGCGCGCTACCATCGCCGACCTCACCGCTGATGTGGTGATCTACCGTGACCTTGAGCCGTGCGAGCCGTCGCTGCCTCGCTTGGACGAACTGCGGGCGAACCTGGGGATCGCCGCTGGCCCGCCGCCACGTAAGCGCGACCTCGCCTACGCGCAGGTCATTCAGGCGCTCTGCCACGCTGCCCAGGCAGCCCGTGGGGCACCGCCCCTGAGCGCCCTGACGGTCATTGGCGACACCGAGAACGACCGCCTCCTGGCTGCCCATCTCCGCATCCTCGGCGATCTGCCAGCCTACGGCTTTATCGGCGAAGATCGGCCCGTCGCGCCCGAGACGCTGAATTGGCAGGGCGACACCGCGACGGCCACCCGCTGGCATCTCCTGGAGACATGGGCGGCGCAACTTGAATACCAGGGGATCGATTGGGCAAGCACCGCCTTGCTGATCGACATTGACAAGACCCTGCTCGGCCCCCGTGGCCGCTCTGACGGCGCTATTGACGACGCCCGCGCCGAAGGTGCCCTGATGGTAGCCACCGGCTTTGTGCCCAACCTCGACGTGCCGCGCTTTCGGCGGGCCTATGTCGAGCTGTGCCATAAAGAGTGGCACGGTTTCACGCTTGATAATCAAGATTATGTCGTGGCGACCGCCCTGCTGATCAGCGTCGGCGCGCTCGATTTGGAGGAACTGCGCGCCCAAGTTGAAGACGGCGCATCCGACGGCTTCGCGGGGGCGCTGGCAACCACCGCCAGCCGCGTGCCAACCGGCCTAGCGCCACTGCACGCCGAGTTGCGAGCCTGCGTGGCGGCAGGCGACCCGACGCCCTTCAAAGCGTTTCGTCGCGCCGAACTCACCGCAACCCTGGAACGCATGGCCGACGGACGCCTAACGCTCTGCGGAGCCTTATTTACCCTAGGCCAGCACCTCAATGACCGGGGCGCCCTCTGCTTGGCCGCCTCAGACAAGCCCGCCGAGTCGGCCATGCCCTCACCTGAGCAGATCGCCGCCGGGGTCTTGCCACTCCATCGTATGCCAGCGATTGTGGAGTGAGCGAGGCGCGTGCCTTCGAGGGTATAGTACGCCCATTTCTCAGGACTCCCCGAACTCAGAGACGAACGGAGGTGTTTCCTTGAGCGACATCCCCTTTAGCGACGTCTGGCTCGCGCCACTTTCACCACGGAGCTTCCTGGCCCGCAGCGCCCGCGTTTTCCCCAGTCGCACCGCCGTGATCTACGGCGCGCAGCAGTTCACCTATGCCCAGCTCGACGAGCGGGTGCGCCGCCTCGCCGCCGCCCTGCGCGCCCTCGGCGTCGGGCCGGGTGACCGAGTCGCCTTCCTCTGCCCCAACACCCCGCCGCTGCTTGAGGCCCACTTCGCCTGTCCCATCCTCGGCGCGGTGCTTGTCGCCATTAACACCCGGCTTTCTAGCGAAGAGGTCGGCTACATCATTGAACATTCCGGCGCATTGGTTGTTTGCGTTGACACCGAACTCGCCCACCTCGTTGCCCCCCACGTCGCGCAGGTGATCACCCTCCAGACGGTCGTCACCATCGCTGACACGGCGGCTGGTGCCCCTGGGATGCGCCTCACTGGCCCTGACTACGAGGCGCTGCTTGCCACGACCGAGCCGCTTGCTTGGGAGGATGCCGCGACCGTCGTTGAGACCGACACGCTCAGCATTAACTACACCTCGGGCACGACGGGTCGCCCCAAGGGCGTGATGTATGCCCATCGCGGCGCTGCCCTGAACGCGATGGGCGAGATTATGCAGACGGGCCTCACCAGCAGCAGCGTCTACCTCTGGACGCTGCCAATGTTCCACTGCAACGGCTGGTGCTTCCCATGGGCGGTGGTCGCCGCCGGTGGCGCACAGCTTTGTCTGCGCCGCTTCGACCCCGCCGACATCATCCGCCTGATTACCGTCCACGCCGTCAGCCATTTCTGCGCCGCCCCGACCGTCCTGATTATGCTCTTGAATAGCCCGGCCATCACTGAACTGCGCCTCACCACGCCGCTACACATCATGACCGCCGCCGCCCCCCCATTGCCGACCGTCCTCGCCGCGATTGAGGGGTTGGGCGCGAGGGTGACGCACCTCTACGGCCTTACCGAAACCTACGGCCCGCACACGCTCTGCGACTGGCACCCCGAATGGGACACCCTCCCCGGCGAGCAGCGGGCGCGTCTCAAGTCCCGCCAGGGCGTGCCCTACATTCACGCGGCTGAGCTGCGCGTGGTGGACGATCAGATGTGCGATGTGCCCGCCGACGGCACCACCCTTGGCGAGGTGGTGATGCGCGGCAATAATGTGATGAAGGGCTATTACCGCCAGGACGAGGCCACCGCCCAGGCGTTTCACGGCGGCTGGTTTCACTCCGGCGACGTGGGGGTGATGCACCCCGACAGCTACATTGAGCTGCGCGACCGCGCTAAGGACATCATCATCTCAGGCGGTGAGAATATTTCAACCATCGAGGTCGAACAGACGCTTGCCCGCCATCTGGCGGTGCTGGAAGTGGCGGTCGTCGCTCGTCCCGACGAACTCTGGGGCGAGGTGCCCGTCGCCTTTGTTACGCTGAAGGCCGACATCACGGTCACCGAGGCTGAGCTCATCGCCTTCTGTCGCCAGCATCTCGCCAACTACAAGTGTCCCAAGGCCGTCTTCTTCGGTGATCTGCCGAAAACCAGCACCGGCAAGACCCAGAAGTTTCGCCTGCGCGAGCGCTTCTGGGAAGGCAAGGAGCGGGGCATTAACTAGGCCGCTGCCCACGTACGGTCAAACTGAAGCGC
>CAIWXH010000534.1 GCA_903916565.1 uncultured Oscillochloris sp.
GTCAAGGCCGTTGCCCACCACCAGCGCCGCGACCTTGGCGGTGAACAGCTCGGCAAAGCGCTCGTAGAGCGGCTGCTGCACAAAGATGCGATTGGCGCACACGCAGGTCTGCCCCGCATTGCGGAACTTCGCACTGATCGCCCCGCGCACCGCCGCGTCGAGGTCGGCGTCGGCAAAGACGATGAAGGGCGCGTTGCCGCCCAGTTCCAGCGAGAGCCGCTTGACCGTGGCGGCTGACTGGTGAATCAACAGCTTGCCCACCTCGGTCGAGCCGGTGAAGCTGACTTTCCGCACCCGCTCGTCGGCGAAGATCGTCGCGGCAAACGGCTCCGGGTTCGCGCAAGTGACGAGGTTGCAGACCCCGGCGGGCAACCCGGCGTCGGCCAGCACCTGCCCCAACTCCAGCGCCGAAAGGGGCGTCTGCTCGGCGGGCTTGGCGACCACGGTGCAGCCTGCCGCCAGGGCTGGCCCAAGCTTGCGCGTGAGCATGGCGCTGGGGAAGTTCCAGGGCGTGATCAGCGCACAGACGCCCACGGGCTGCCGCAGCACCATAATCCGCTTGTTGGCGGAGGTCGCGGGGATGGTCATGCCATAGACGCGCTCGGCCTCGCCCGCAAACCAGGCGAGAAAGCTGGCGGCGTAGGCGATTTCGCCACGGGCCTCGGCCAGCGGCTTGCCCTGCTCAAGCGTCATAATGGTCGCCAGGCGCTCTTGGCGCTCAAGCATCAGGGCGGCGGCGCGGCGCAAAATGGCGGCCCTGGCTGGCGCAGGGGTGGCGGCCCAAGTGGGCAGCGCAACGGCGGCGGCGTCAATGGCGACCTCCGTCTCGGCGGCACCTGCGTCGGGCACGTGGGCTAACATCGCACCGGTGGCTGGATTAGTCACGGCGAACGTCGCGTCGTGCGCCGCTGGCACCCACACCCCGCCGATCCAAAGGCGGTACGCGGCGGCAAGGGTCGTAGCGGCGATTGCGGCGGGGTCAACTGAGGAAGGCATCGGTGGCTCCTTTCATAATGGTGTGGCCCCATAGTAGCAGAGTTGGACTGAGCCGTACGCCCCCCTAGCGCTAAGAGCCAGCGTGTTATAATCGCCCCCGATTAGGGCGTGGCGCGGTGCGCCCGTAACTATGGCGAGGAGAAGCGTCCAGCGATGCCCAGACGCACAGATATTCACACCATTCTGATCATTGGCTCCGGGCCGATTGTGATCGGCCAAGCCTGCGAGTTCGACTATTCTGGCGCTCAGGCGTGTAAGGCGCTGCGCGAGGAAGGCTACCGCGTTGTCCTCGTAAACTCGAACCCGGCGACGATTATGACCGACCCCGGTCTCGCCGATGCGACCTATATCGAGCCGCTGACGGTGGCGAGCCTTGAGCGTATTATCGCGAAAGAGCGCCCCGACGCGCTGCTGCCCACCGTCGGCGGGCAGACGGCGCTGAATCTCGCGGTTGATTTGCACGAGGCTGGCGTGCTTGCGCGCTACACCGTCGAGCTGATCGGCGCCTCGATTGAGGCGGTTCGCGTCGCCGAGGATCGCCAGCGCTTCAAGGATAAGATGCTGGAGATTGGCCTGCTGGTGCCGCAGTCGGGCACGGCGCACACCGTTGAAGAGGCCGTCGCGATTGTGGCCCGCACCGGCTTCCCGGCGATTATTCGGCCCTCGTTCACCCTGGGCGGCGCGGGCGGCGGCATCGCCTATAACATGGAGGAGTTCAAGGCCATCGCCGAAGGTGGCCTCGACGCCTCGCCGGTGACGCAGGTGCTGGTCGAGGAGAGCGTGCTGGGCTGGAAGGAGTTTGAGCTGGAGGTGATGCGCGACCACGCCGATAACGGGGTGATCATCTGCTCGATTGAGAATATCGACCCGATGGGCGTCCATACCGGCGACTCGCTCACGGTGGCCCCGGCGATGACGCTGACCGACCGCGAGTATCAGCAACTGCGCGACCAGGGGCTGGCGGTGCTGCGCGCCGTCGGCGTCGAGACCGGCGGCTCGAATGTGCAGTTCGCCGTCAGCCCCGACGATGGCCGCATCTACGTGATTGAGATGAACCCCCGCGTCTCCCGCTCGTCGGCCCTGGCCTCGAAGGCGACCGGCTTTCCCATCGCTAAGATCGCCGCCAAGCTGGCCGTCGGCTACACGCTCGACGAACTGCCCAACGACATTACCCGCGTCACGCCCGCCAGCTTCGAGCCGACGCTAGATTATGTCGTGGTGAAGATTCCGCGCTGGACGTTCGAGAAGTTCGCCCTGGCTGACCAGACGCTGACCACGAGCATGAAGTCGGTCGGTGAGGTGATGGCGATTGGGCGCACTTTCGCCGAGGCGTTTCAGAAAGCGTGGCGCTCGCTGGAGCAGGGCCGTATGGGCTGGGGCGCTGACGGCAAGGACAAGATTAACCCCGAGCGCCTGCGCGAGCGGCTGATCACGCCGAACCCCGAGCGCTTCTTCTACCTCCGCTACGCCTTCCAGAGCGGCCTGACCGTGCCGCAGATCAGTGCGCTGACCAAGATTGACCCCTGGTTCCTCGATCAGCTTGAGCAGATCATCAATATGGAAGGGCGTCTGCGCGCCTTTGACCTGAACAGCGTGCCCGCCGACCTGCTGCGGCAGGCTAAGCGCATGGGTTTCAGCGATGTGCAGTTGGCCTTTTTGCTGCGGGTGCCGGACGAGAGGACACGGGGACACGGGGACACGGGGACACGGGGACTGGGCGACACGGCGACACGGGGACAGGGGAACGCGGATACCTTGTCTCCTCCTCCCCTTGTCCCCCCGTCCCCCACGCCCCGTGTCCCCCCGTCCCCCACGCCCCTTGTCCCCCCGTCCCCCACGCCCCGTGTCCCCCCGTCCCCCACGCCCCGTGTCCCCCCGTCCCCAGAGATGGTCGTGCGCGAGCGGCGCAAGGCGCTGGGCATCACCCCGACCTTCCACCGCGTTGACACCTGCGCCGCCGAGTTCCCGGCCTTCACGCCCTATCTCTACACGAGCTACGAGAGCGAGGATGAGTCGGCGGTCAGCGACCGCAAGAAGGTGATCATCCTTGGCTCTGGCCCCAACCGCATCGGTCAGGGGATCGAGTTCGACTACTGCTGCGTCCACGCGGTCTTTGGCCTGCGCGCCATGGGCTACGAGACGATTATGATCAACTGCAACCCCGAAACCGTCTCGACCGACTACGACACCGCCGACCGGCTCTACTTTGAGCCGCTGACGCTTGAGGATGTGCTGAACATTGTGGATTTGGAGCGCCCCGATGGCGTGCTGGTGCAGTTCGGCGGGCAGACGCCGCTGAAGTTGGCCCGTGCGCTTGAGGCGGCGGGTGTGCCAATCTGGGGCACGCCGCCCGAGTCAATTGACCTAGCCGAGGACCGCGACCGCTTCGGCGCGCTGCTCGACCGGCTGGGCATCCCCGCGCCCGCGCACGGCAGCGCCACCTCGTGGGAAGGGGCGCACAAGGTCGCCACCGCGATTGGCTACCCGGTGGTCGTGCGGCCCTCGTATGTGCTGGGCGGGCGGGCGATGGCGATTGTCTACGACGACGAGACGCTAGAGCGCTACATGCGTGAGGCGGTGGACGCCTCGCCGGAGCATCCGGTGCTGATTGACCGCTTTCTTGAAGATGCCTTCGAGATGGACGTGGACTGTGTCGCCGACGGGCAGCGCGTGGTCATCGCCGGGATTATGGAGCAGATTGAGCTGGCGGGCGTTCACTCTGGCGATAGCGCCTGCGTCATCCCGACCTACATGGTCGCCCCCGAACACGTCGCCACGATGCGCGCCTACACCGAGCAACTCGCGCAAGAACTGGGCGTCATTGGCCTGATGAACGTGCAGTACGCGATGAAGGACGACGTGGTCTATGTGCTGGAGGTGAACCCCCGGGCCTCGCGCACCATCCCGTTTGTCGCCAAGGCCACGGGCGTGCCGTGGGCGCAGATCGCGGTGCAGTGCGCCGCCGGGAAGCCGCTGAGCGAGTGGAGCGCGGAGATTGCACGGGGCGAGGCGCAGCTCACCAACCCCGCTGCGCCGATGTACCATGTGAAGGAGGTGGTGCTGCCGTGGGCGCGCTTCCCCGGCGTGGACACGCTGCTTGGCCCCGAGATGCGCTCGACGGGCGAGGCGATGGGCAGCGGGACGACCTTCGGCGAGGCGTTTGCGAAGGCGCAGCAGGGGTGCGGCCAGGATCTGCCACTCAGCGGCAGCGCCTTTTTGAGCGTGAATGACCGCGATAAGGCGAGTATGCTGCTGATCGCCCGCGACTTGGCCGACCTGGGCTTTACGCTGCTCGCCACGGGCGGCACGGCGGCCTATCTGCGCGACCACGGGCTGAAGGTGACGCCGATCTACAAGGTGAACGAGGGGCGCCCGAACGCGGTGGACTATGTCAAGAACGGCCAGATTGCCCTGATCGTCAACACGCCGCTTGGCAAGGCCAGCTTCTTCGACGAGGCCGCGATCCGGCGGGCGGCGATTGTCTACGGTGTGCCTAGCCTGACCACACTCTCGGGTGCGGCTGCCGCTGTGCAGGCGATTCGCGCCCTGCGCGACAACGTCTGGACGGTGCAGAGTCTGCAGGAGCGCAGCGGGGGCTGAGGTGGGAAGGCGGGGAGATGGGGAGATGGGGAGATGGGGAGATGGGGAGATGGGGAGATGGGGAGATGGGGAGATGGGTGACACCTCTGCACCTCTACACCATACTTGTGCGGGGGGCTGGGGCTGGCCGCTGTCCAAGGGATCGTGCGCGGGGCCATCATGGGGCGTTCTTCGTGCAGAGCGCCCCATGGATGGGTTCAACCTTCTGCGCCGACTTTCCGGTGGCCTAACCGTGGTTGTCTCCCTTGGCGGGGAGGTTTGGAGGGGCGAAGCCCCCCAACCCCCGCCAGGCGTGGCGAAGCAAACCGCAACGCTCGTCCTACCCCACGGGGTTGCGTAGCACGCCGATCCCCTCAATCTCGATCTCGATCACATCGCCAGCCCGCAGCCAGCGCTGCGGCGTTTGCCCCATGCCGACGCCGCTCGGCGTGCCGGTGGCGATGATGTCACCTGGCTCTAGGCGCATCCCCCGCGTAAGCGTGGCGATGCAGGTTGGAATGTCGAAGATCAGATCGGCGGTGTTCGCGTCCTGCATCGTCTCGCCGTTGAGTCGCATCTGGATGCGGAGCTGGTGCGGGTCGCGGATTTCGTCGGCGGTCACAATCCACGGCCCGAACGGGGCCGCGCCGTCTAGGCTTTTGCTGAAGAAGAACTGCTGGTGGCGCATCTGGAGGTCACGGGCCGACACGTCATTGAAAATGGTGTAGCCGAAGACATAGCCCAAGGCTTCCTCGGGCGGAACGTGGCGGGCGGGCAGCCAGAGGACAAAAGCCAGCTCGGCCTCCCAGTCGCGCTGCGACGAAACCTCGGGCAGCAGGGGCACGGTGGCGCCGGGGTGGTTCACCGCCGTCGGTGCCTTGGTGAAAAAGACCGGGTACGCGGGCAGCGTCTCGGGCAGACCCTTGGCCCGCAGCGACTCGATGGCGTGGGCGGCATAGTTCATCCCCAGGCAGATGATATTCTTACGCGGTCGCGGGATCGGCGCCAGCAGAGTCACCTCGGCCAGCGCGATGGTAGCGTGGGCACCCTCAACATACGCACGGGCCTGGGCGAGCAGCGCGGGGCCGCCCTCGATCAGGGCCAGCATCGTCGGGGCCACGCTCGTCAGTTCAACAATGCCAGCCTCACGCACGGCACCGATCTGCTCGGCCCCACGGTGGCGATAGGTCGCCAGCTTCATGAGCAGCCGTCCTTTCATTGGTCAGCGGTACGGGCGCTATCGTAGCACAGGCGGCTGCTAACGTCGCTCGCCGGGGGCTGAAGCCCATGGCGTTGCAACGTCCGGTTGCCGCGCACACCCGCTCCCCCCAGCCCCCTCGCCCAGAGCGGGAGAGGGGGAGCCGGAAGCGTCCTGCTGCGGAAGCTCCCCTCTCCCCTTGTGGGAGCGGGGCCGGGGGTGAGGGGTTCAGAGCGACGTTGCAACCGCCATGCAGCTTCGTGGCAACAGATTGACACTACATAGGAAACCTGATACATTCCTAACTATAGGGCTGCTCGTTATAGGTGTACGCCATCCCTCCTTTTTTACCCCCAGACACCTTCCGTCTCTAGCGACGTTCTTTCGTACCAAAGAACAAGTCGCACCTACGGGAGACATGCCCCTTTTGGAAAACCACCCCTTCCAGTTGTCGGCCCCGCGTACGGCCCCCGTGGGACGCGGCGCCCTAGACCACGAGCTGCGCTTCCTTGCGGTGGACGCAAC
>CAIWXH010000535.1 GCA_903916565.1 uncultured Oscillochloris sp.
CGCCCGCCTGCCGCCTCCCGGCGGGCGAGACGCCCGCGCTCCCAGGTTGCGAACCCCATGCGTATCTCCAGGCAGTTGTACTACCGAGGTCGTGAAGGCGCAAACCTTGTGTGCATGGACACCGCACGGTACGGGCGAACAGCCTCCGCCAGACCTGTCAGGTGCGCGCACGGGTGTACCTGCGCGGGTGCGAAATCATCCGTTGCGCGCACCTGACAGGTCTCCGAACGGCGGTGCTACGGCCTCGGCACGGTAGAATTTGGCCCCAATGCCGCCGCAACGTACTATCTGTGGGAAGCGGAAACGTTTAAGTATCCCGGCACCCTGTATGCTGAGCAGAGCGAAGCATCTCGACCGGAACCCTTATAGCAGTCCTCCACAGATTGTTTCGCGCCCGCCCGGTGGCTGAAGCCACGGGCTACGCGGTACGAAGGCCGCCTGCGCGGCCTGCATCAGCCTGCGAAGGCAGGCTTCGTAGCCATCGAGCCGGGGACTTCACTCCCCCGGCTGTAAAAGACGCCTTGCGGCTTTGCGGCTTTGCGGCTTTGCGCGAGATCACCCCGGCTTTGCGTGGTATACCGCAGACGATCAAGTTGGGTTGAAACAAGTTACTGCCGTGTACGCCGCAGCGCCCGGTCGAGGACCATCCCGAGCAGCACACCGACGGCGTAGCACCCGAGATCGCTCCACAGGAAGCCGCTCCCGAGCACCAGACGCCCCGGCAGCGTGGCGCGCACCGCAGTGATCCAGGGTGCCTGATAGCGTTGACTGAACTCGATGGCGAAGGCGAAGGTCAGGGCGACCAGGGCGAGTTGCCACGCTGGGCGCGTGGGGCGCAGCAGCGCGGCGAGCAGATAGACCAGCGTCGCGTAGAGCGTGTCGCCGCCGTAGGTCGCGATCAGCGCCGGGAGCGGGATGTCGGCGCGGGTGAGCAGGCCGAGCGGGATGACCACGAGGATGGCGGTGATGATCTTGCCACGGGATCGCCGGTGGGGGACGGGTGGTGCGTGCATCGGTCGTGTCTGACTCCTATGCTATAGTGGCGGCGGATACGCCGGTGACGAGACACCTGATGCGCCTCTTGATTCTCACCTGCTCCGCCCGCAAGCGCGGCCCCGCTGCGCCATGCCCGGTCATTGAGCGCTATGACGGCCCGCTCTGGCAGGTGGTGCGCCGCTTCCAGCGTGAGCAGCCGCTGTTTGCCGCCGAGCTTGTCGTCTACGGCCTCTCCGCCGCGTTCGGCCTCATCCCAAGCATCCAGCGTATTCCATATTACGACCAGACAATGGACGCTGCCCAGGCCGACGCGCTACATCCCCAGGTACTGTCCGGCTTTGCCGCGTTGATGGGCGGCGGGTATACCCATGTCTGTCTCGGTCTCAGCGACCGCTATTTGCGTGCGCTGAAGGGATGGGAAACCCTCGTGCCTACAGGCGTCACCGCCACGGTCACCGACGGGCCGCTGGGGACGAAGTTGGCCCAACTCCGCGCTTGGCTCGATGATCGCGTGTGGACACCCGAGGCGCGTCCCACGCATCTGGCCGCACCCGAGACGCCGTGCGGCACGGTGATGATCGCGGGCGTCCAGCTTCAGATGTCACGGGAAGAGGCGCTGGCGCAGGGGCGGGTCGCCTTGGCTGCGAATGAGGTGGGCGCACGCCGCTATCGTGACTGGTACGTCCTGCTCGATGGGCAGCCAGTGGCAGCCAAGTGGCTGGTGAGCGTGCTAAGCGGCCTGCCAACCTCGCGCTTCGATGCGGCGAACGCACGGCGCGTCCTGCTTGCCCTCGGCCTTGATGTCGAGCGGGTGGGATAAGTGCGTTCACGCGCTGCCCGTCCTTCGGCTGTAGCGTCCGGCCTCCGGGGCCACGCAGTAGGCGAGAACGGGACAGCCATCACAGTCAGGGCGTTCGAGGTGGCAGCGTCCCCGACCATGCGCCACAGCGTTTATATGAAAGCCGAGCCGCTCACCAAGCGGTAGCGCAAGCTCAACGGCGAGGTGGGCAGGGCGGCCAAGCTCCGGCGTCGCGGGTGGGACGAGGCCCAGGCGCACGGCGACCCGATAGGTGTGGGTGTCTACCGGGCAGACATCGCGCCCGAAGCTGTAGGCCACAACACATGTGGCAGCCTTAAAGCCAATGCCCGGCAGCGTGGTCAGGTAGCGCCGCAGCTCAGTAGCTGACCAGGCGCGCATAAAGCCCAAGTCACAGCCGTCCCAGTCGCGACGCAGCCGCTGGAGGAGCGCCTGGATGAGTCGGGCCTTTGTTGGTGCCAGCCCCCCGATAGTGATCGCCGCCGCTACGTCCGCTACAGGTGCCGCCGTTACATCCTCCCAGCGCGGCATAGCCGCACGCAGGGCCGCATAGCTGCGCTGATAGTTCGCCTCAGTCGTCATCGTGGAGAGCAGGATGTACACCAGTTCGTCCACTGGGTCGGCGTGATTTCCCAGATCTGGGCGGGCATAGGCCACGTCGAGGGTGTGGCAGATGGCCGCTGCGCGGTCGAGCGGGCGCTGGCTCATAGGCCGAGCGCGTGTTGTTCTGGAGCAGCAGCACCATTGAGCGGCGGAGGGATCTCTTGCGTATGGCCGTGGAGTTGCCGGTAGAGCTGCCATGTGTTGTGAAAGCCGCGCCGCCGGTTACGGTTGTTGCCGCGAAAGATCAGCACCTCTACGTTGACCGCCTTACAGATAGAACAGTCACAATAATTCCACGGTCGGCGGGCTAGAGTCTCGCGGTAATCGTGACGAGTGCGCTCCGTTACCTCGCCCGCAAGCTCGGCGTAGGCCAGCACTACCGTCAAAACCTCCTCCAGATTTGTAGCATCTTTATCTGCGCCATAAGCTTGTAGGGCCGAGAGGGCCATCCGCTCTAGCCGTTGTGCCTCAGCCTCATCAATCGTCTCTTGCTGCCTCGCTAAGCGGTGCGCATCAGGCACGCGGATAGCTGAGAACGCCGTGTTACCCAAGAAATAGTTGCGCCGTCCGTCCATCCATGCCCGCCGTAGCCGTGAGGCGCTGTCAAAGCTTGTCACACGGAGATTGGCGAAGGTTTCGATATGCTCAGGACGGTTGACTCCGAAGAGATGGAGTTGGGTATTGGATCGTAGTTCGGACTTTATCTCCTGAAGGATCGCGATGATCTGTGCTGTAGTACTCCGTACAAGGCCACCTAGCGCAAGATAGCCATATTCCATCTGGATAAGTTTCTTTATCGATTCGCGATAAGACTCTGGGTTCCAGCCTTGGGCCACGCCAATCGGCTCAAACTGACACTCCCCATTGTGTTCCTTTAGAAACTCAGCCGCATTACTAAGCGTCAATTCCTGACGCCGACGCCGCTCCGCATCATCGTGTGCGAAAATGAGATGGTCAACAGATACCCCGTAGTCAAAGTCGAGCCTATCGTAAAAATCGACCATATCCCGTGTAGTATATGGGGGTATATCCGCTTCCCAGTAGCTGAATGCGCCACAGTCACCTAATATCTTATGCGGTTTTGGGAAGCGTAGATACGTGTGGACAGACCCTAAATCCACTAAAGCACTAAACTTCTTACCGGCATTGTCGATCACCGCCCGTGAGAGTAGAATTCCGTCGTAGGGAGGTGTGCTATAGATTTGATGCGCGTAGTGGTCATCGCGATAAGGGTCACGATCCGGGGTGTGCTGGTCGGTGCGGAAATCGTAACCAGGGTCAACGCGGTCGTCCCAGTCGGGAATGAAGTAGCGGATAGACATAGTTAGACCAAATCATCCAGGTCTGCGCCGAGGTCATCGCGCAGCAGATAGTCAGTTGATACGCCGAACCGCTCGGCTAGACGCAGTACGAGCTCGGCCTTGGGGATCTTCTTGCCGCTCTCGATCTCGCTGATGAAACCCTTTGAGCGTTCGCTCAGGCCAATCGCCTGGGCGAGTTCGGCCTGGGTCATATTGGCGTGCTCACGCAGGCGGCGCACCTTCTTGCCGAGATAGGTGATCACGGCAGCTCCTTGCCAGGATCGGCGCGAGGGGGTATAAAGTTCTTATTCCGAGAACAAACAGAAAGGCCGCTGAGCATATGCTCAGCGGCCCGATCTGCACAGGCGCATGGCCCGTGTTTTACTCTACAATGCCACCATCTCATGGTGATGTGTTAGCCAATGAAATACTTCATCTCCTGGACCCACAGCGACCCAGTCTACCAGCACTACTTTGCCGATGTGCGCGCCCTGGTAAGCCCCCCAAATGTAAGTCTAGCCTGGCAGGTGAGCCGCTGGCCCGCCGTGCCAACTGAGCTGATTGTAGACAGCGGAGCGTTCCAGTACCACCGCGCAGGCCGTAGCCCATCGCCTGAAGCAGTGGTAGCACGCCAGATTCAGCTTGCAACAGGACTCACCACGGTTGTCGGGATCTGCCACCTCGATGTGCTTGTCGCGGGTGTACGCGACCCTGCTGATGCCGCCCGACGCTTGGCACAGAACTTGGCTCAGGCTCGCTGGCTGATCGAGCGCGCCGCTGATATCCTGCCGGAGAATGTCGAGCCTATCGGTGTCATCCAGGGTCGGGACGCTGAGCAAATTTTCTACGTCGCCCAGGCTCTGGCTGCAATGGGCTACCAGCGTTTCGCCCTCGGCTCGTTGGCTGGCAAGGTCGCCAGTTCTCGTGACGAGGTGCTGCGTCGGACAGAGGCGGCGCTTGAGGCGGTCGGGTCGCGCATCCACATGTTGGGTGTCAGTTCTGTGCCAGTGCTAGAGGCGCTAACCCGCCTTGGTATCGAGTCAGCCGACTCAGGTGCGCCGATCAAGGAGGCCGCACGGGGCGGCATCTTCTACAGCGAACCGTTCCGACGCTACAAGCTACCCAGCGCCCACTTTCGTGAGTGGCAGCGCAACTACAGCTTCGCCGAAGTGCTTGAGTCGCCGCTTCCCTGTGCGTGTCCGGTCTGTCAAGACGATCCGCACCAGCTAATGAACCCACATGGCAAGGTAGCGGTCAACTTGCGGGCGCTGCACAACTTCTACCACTTGCGCCGCGATATTGAGGGGCCACAGACCGACTAGGCACACAAGAATCGCCCGTACACTACGCCGTCGGCTCTGGCGAGCGCATTCGACGGAGCACGGATCGACGCTCTTGAACGAGGGCAAGGGACGCGGAAGTATACTCCACCAGCCGGAGCAGGTCAAGGTCACCAGTTACAAGCGCCGCCGCCGGGGCGCGCAGACCGTCTGGCTCCCTAGCCCGCAAGTCATCCACCGTCGCTCGCCAGAGGGCTTCCCCTACCGAGACGGTAGCGGAATCTTGGCGCAGTTCAGCAAGTTCGCGCTCCAGACGCCGCAGCAGGTCGTGGAGATAGCCCATCCGGGCCAGCACTTCGGCGTGTGCCCGGCCTGCCCGGTCGCGCTGCTCCAGTTCGCCCACCATCTGGAGCGTGGCGACGATGGCCTCATCGAGTGGTCGTAGTTCCATCGTAACCTTCCATCATCGCCTTGAGACGCTGTACAATCTACGCCCGAGGGGTAATGCTTACGTCAGCTACCTGCATCCCTCCGCGCATTGTACGATGGTGTGGACTTCCAGCAAGAACCTACGCGCATACCAAGCGACATCCCGCCAGATGATAGCCAGCCAACATAAGTGTGCCGCCCTCCAAGTCTCCGCTGACCGCAATCACCTTAACTACACGCTCGTCAGCGCCTCGCTGATCTGCCGCATCGTCTTGAGCAGCGCCCGGTAGCCCGGCGTACCGGTGAGTGACGTGCCCGTCTCACGGTAGCGCACGCGGGCGGCCCGCAGCAACTCGGACTGGATTGTCCCTACGGCCTCGGCTGCGCCCCAGTAGGGGTGGGCCAGCGCCAATCGTACGGCGTGACGGAGCAACTGATAGGCCCAGAGGTCAGTGGCGGTCGCCTGCGTCGCCGTGTGGGCAACTATCACTTGAGCATGGAGCGCCACGATCTCTGCCTCGCTCACCCCTGCCAGCACCTCCAGCGCCGCATCCCAGCTCTCGCGCCAGACCACGCCCACCTCACCGCAGCGCCAGCGCAGCATGCCCAACTGCCGCCGCAGCTCTACGCGATTCACCCCTAGCTGCACGTCGAGGTGGCGAGCGCGGGCGTTCAGCGCTACGGCATCGCGCCGCAGTTCGGCGGCCAGGTCGATCCGCCGCAGCGCGGTCGCGTAGCGCTGAAGGGCGGCAAGCAGGTCGTAGAGGCGTTCGCCGCCAGGGCGCACCCGGAAGGGCGTGGTCTTGAGCGAGGCCAGCGGCAGCTCGGCGAGGCGCACGAGGGCAGTAGCAGGGTCAAAGTCGGCCAGCGCAGCGTCGAGGCGGGCGCGGTCAAGCAGGGTGTCGCGCAGCGTGAAGGTGCCGATGTAGAGGCGGCGGAAGATCTCGCGACGGGCGAGCAGGTCGGTTCCAGCGGTGGCGCAGGCGCGCTGCGTGCTGTCCGACCAGGGCGAGACGACGGTGTCCGCGTCGGGGCGCAGGTTCGGCGGGCCATCGAGCGGCTCGCCGCGCAGCCCGGCCAGCAGGCGCCAGGCGATGAGGATCAGGTGTTCGGCAGACAGCCCAACCTGATCATGGAGCAATTGACGCACCGTGCCCTGGTAGGCGTCGAAATGGTCGCGTGCCCACGCCAGGGTCAGGGCCACATTCCGACAAACCTGCACGATCTCGGCACCGCTGAGCGCCAGGTAGGCCAACTCCTCCAGGATGGCACGCTCGGCAGGGAGGCCACGAACCTGAACCTTCGGCGAGGCGCGGGTCACCGGCTGATCACCGCTCTCACGCCCAAGGGTGATCGGGATGCGTTCGTCGCCACGGGCATAGACAAGCTCGGCCCGGCTGAGCGAGAGCGAGTCGGGGCTGCCGAGGGCGCGTGGGTCGCCGAGGGCGAGGATGGCCCGCTCGACACCGGCCTTGAGCGTCTCGCGACTCGGGTACAGCCCGCCCTGCTCAAGCCACTGCTGAAGCTCGCGCAACTCGCGCTGCCAATCCGCAGCGGCTGGGGCAGGCGCAGCGGTGAGCGGGGCGACGTAGGCGCGGGCGACACGGATGTGCCCAGCGTGTACAAGCTCCGGTGGCACCGGCACGCCCCATAGCTCGGCGATACGCTGGTCGAGCGTGATTGCGTCATCGCCGATATGACCGTACCAGCGAAGCAGGCCGCGCAAGGCGGGGTCAGGCGCATCATCGGCAAGGAAGAGCGCGGGCGGCGGGGTCAGGTAGGCCGAGCGATCCAGCGCAGCGGGCGGCGGCTCGGGCGCGAGCAGGGCCGCACCAAGGACGTGTTCGAGGAAGAGGCGTGGCGTCTGACGCGGGCTGCCCTCCTCGTGGAGCGCGGCGAACGCACGGCGCAGGGCCGTCTCGGTGAACGGGTAAAGGCCAGGGCCGAAGACCTCGTCGCAGGCGGCGAGAGTGAGGCCAGATGCAGCGCTACGGATTGCGCCCAGGTAGCCACGGGCCAATTCAACCACATCATTGTCGAGACCATAAGCCCGGCCCATGTCGTCAGTCAGCACCAGGCGGGCACGTAAGCGGTGGTGAATGTGCGTCAGGTCGCCGACGAGCGTAGCGCCAGCCAACTGGGTGCGCTCAAAGCCCGTGGTCGCCCCGATCACCGCATCGAAGTGGCCGCTGGTGAGGTCGAGCAGATAGTCGAGCAGGCGGTCGCCAAGCACACGAAAGGCGGTCACATCCTCAAGCAGCAGCAGTGGGCGCACACCAGCGGCCACGGCGGCGCGGGCAAGCTGGGCCAGCGTAGCGCGCAGATCGCCGAGCCAAAGGGTCTGCTCCAGCGCCAGGGCGACGAGACGACGCAGAGCGGGCCAACCGGCGGCCAGGGTTTCACGGCTGAAGGTCGGCTGTGGGCCAATCGACTCAGGGGTGGGCAAGAGCTGGTGGCCCGTCTCACCGCGTGCAGCGGCGGTCAGGTGCTCGGCAATGGCGGCACGGGTGCCAGAGCTATCGAGTAGCGCCTCCCAGCGTGAGGCAGGCGTGAGCACCGGGTCGCCCTGCTCGTAGAGCAGCACGGCGGCGGAAAGCGCAACGTGCCGGGCCTGGGTGGCCACGGGGGTGCGGCGGAGCAGCGGGGCACCGGCGAGGCCAAGGGCGCGGCGGAGTAACGCGGCCACATGGGCGGCGCTGGTCATGCTGCGCGGGATGTGGATCGCGAGGCGCTGGGCCGGGTCAGTGCGGTACTCAAGCCACTGACAAAGCTCGCTTTTACCGGCGCCAGCCTCGCCGACCACCAGGAAGAGGCGATTGTCAGCGTCGAGCGGCCCATCCGCAATCATCGCGTAGACCTGCTCCTCGCCAACGAAGCGTCCGGCGAGGTCGGCGTCCTTACAGATGTCCACGCGGATATGGCGAAAGGGCAGATGCGTGTGCAGGAAGAGGTCGCGGGCCTTCTGGCGGCTCTCGGTGGTGAGCACCTGGCGAACGCGGGCCGGGTCCCAGGGAGCGGGGTAGGGCATGGGCAGCTTAGCTCCCGCTCACCGCTGGCTCGGCAGGACGAACGACAGGGCGGTCGCCGAGCGCGGGACGCCGCAGCGCGCTGGCCGGAATGGTGACAACAGCGACCGTGTTGCCGAGCAGATCAAAGAACTCGACGCTATAGCCAGTCTCTAGGCCCGGCACATCATGGCGCTCCACCACCGTCCCAATATCACCCGCGAACACCGCCTCCGCAGGGAGATCAATGAGCAGGATTGCATCCTCGTAGAGCGGCAGATCCATCATAGCCTCCTAATCTGGGTAGAGCGTAATGAGACGTGGCACCGTCGCGCCGCTGTCGATCTGCCAGATACTACGCAGGGTCAGCAGCCGCCCCGATGGGGTCTGAAGGGCCGCCCGGATCTCGTAACGCGTCCCATAGGCTGTTGCTCTGCTGCGCTCAACCTCGGTACTCAGGTGATACTGGCGTAGGTCGTCGGCGAGGCGCTGCCAGTTTGCTGGGTCGTAGCCAAAGGCCAGCAGCAGTGATGCCTTGCTCCCACCTCGGCGGTGCTCAGCATTCAACACATAACCAGCGATCTTCTGTGCATCAATGATCGCGTTGTCGGCGTTCGGAAGCTTCATCTTCATCATTATAGGGCGTTGTCTGGCGCAGCGCGAGCGACAGTCAGGGCGACCGTGCTGACCCGACGCTCGCCGAGGAGGAGCGAGCGGGCGGCGTCGGCGTGGTGGGCCATACGGATGTGGCCGAGCGACTCTAGGGCGAGGAGCGTCTGGGCAAGACCACGGTGGACGCGCCCGCGTATGGTGAAGCAGGCGAAGAGATCGGCGTCGATCAGTGTAAGTGCGTCGGCGAGCGCAGGCACCGTGCCAAGACGATCTTGCGCCCAGCGCAGGGCGTCCAACATCAGGGTCGGCTGGGGCACGACCAATAGCTCGGGCGAGCGCTCAACACGACGGATGAGGCCAAGGAAGGCGGCGAGGTGCGTCCAGAGCAGCAGCTTCTCGCCCGTCCAGGCGAAGAGATCTCGTAGGGGGCCGCGCTCCATTTGGTCGCGCAGGGCCTGGGGCGTAATCGCCAGCGTGTCATCGGCCACCAGTTGACGGTAGACGAGCGCAATGGCGCGCTGGCGCTCATCAGGGTGCGTGGTGACGTGGTGAGTTAGCAGCAGCGGGAACGGCACATCGCGCAGGCGCGGCGCTACCGTGTGGTGGCGGGGGCGGCCCCTAGCCTCAACAAGCCCGACGATAGTGAGGAAGCTGACCGCCTCGCGCAGCGGCGCGTCGGCCAGTTCATCGGGCGATTCGCCAGCGCCATCGGTGCAGAGCTGGGCGCGCAGATCGTCGAGCGTGGCCCCAGGCGACGCCACGAGCAGCGCGTAGAGCTGGGCGAGCTCGGGGCCGCGCAGGGGGATGTGGCTGATCAGCAGCCGTCCGGTGTGCGTGGCGGTCATCGTGCGCTCCTGTTCACAGATAGAGAACAGTATAGCAGATGAAGGGCTAGGCGCTGCGACCAGGGGCAGCGCGCCTCGATTTGGTTAATCTCGAAGGTCTCATCGCCCGACTGCGCGCCGGAGATCGGCGTAAGCGGCAGGGAGGTCGCGCGCTACCACGTAGTCGCGTAGCAACAGCGCCCCAACCCCAAGCGGGTGACTGAACCCCGGTGCCTGTGGGTCAAGCAGGGATGGATACGTGCCCACCACAATCTGATGCCCGCCCCAGCCTGCTATGAGCGGCGCATCTGCCGACTCGGGGGTGATCTCCCAGCCCTCGAGCTCAAGAAAGCGCCGCAGCGCCGTGAGTTGCCGTCGCTGCTCGGCAACCGGTGCAACCTCAGGCGTTGTGCCATACATCACGTGGCGCAACACCTGTGCGGCAAGGTGTCGATCCAAGGAGCTGTGCCAGAAACGATTACCGTAGTGGCGCAGGCAGCGCGTGCATGAGCGCTCACACCTGCGTGGACAACCCTCGACAAGATCAAGCGCCGCTTGGAGGATCGCATCTAGCTCGGCACCCGCTTCCGAGGCGTACCCCGCCCCGCCGGATGCAGTGTCGAACAGGTAGAGGTCAAAGTTGGCACCACTGTCGGGCGGCAGCAGCCGATGGCCCGCGCTGAGCTCGGACGGATCCACGTCGAGCAGCCGGCTAGCCGCCAGCGCCAGCGCCTCGGCGGCAGTACGCAGTGCATCCTGAAGCCACGGATCACGCGGGCTGTCGCCCAGCGGATTGGCGATCGTGCAGCGCATCAGGAGGAGGTCGCTGCGAAATGTCGTTCCAAGGTAGATCGGCGAGCTATGGATCGGCCCTCGACACTGTGAGCTCCCGATGCGCGGTGGCACCAGATAGGGTCGGCTATGGGCTCCGCCTCGCGGCGCATCTGCGGAGGGCCAAGCCGCGCCACACGACTCGCACACCGCGAACCCTTGCTCATCAGGCCCGCGATTCATGATCACGAAGCGCTGGCCCTCGGCGTAGGCGTAGCGCAGATTTGACCACGGCCCATCGCGCCAATCAAGCGCATCAGGGGCGATTGGCAGCGGCAGTTGAGCGCCAGCCGCGTAGCTGATCTCCTGATCACGGTCGCGCTCACCAACTGGCTCGCCCTTCTCCGGCGAAAATCCCGGCGGGTCAAGCAGTTCGCTGGACTTCAGCTCGCTCTGGCAGATCGGGCACCGCTCGATACCGTGCAGCGGCTCAAACCGCACATAGGTACATGCCGAACAGTAGGTGTACGTAGGGAGCGGTCGCGCAAAGAGGCCACGCACCGGCTCATCGTAGCCCATGTTTTGGACGTGGATGCCCCCAACACGATAGGTCTTCTTATTCACCACCAGCAGCCGACCTGGGGCATACTCACTAAGGGCCTGCGCCTTGCTCTGCTGGGGGCGCTCCTTCACACGCACTTTATCGCCATCTCGCTCAAAGACGTAGAAGGAGGCCAAGTCTGTCGGGAAGGCGTAGGTCGGCAGCAGGCCCGCGTCGAATAGGGTGTTGAGCAAGCCGCCACGATCCGCCTCGTCATCTTGATCAGTCGTGTCAGTATCCTGCTGCTGCCCTGTCGTACTCAGCTTTTGGAGCTGCCCAATCAGCGCCTGTGCAGCATCGACCACAAAGCTTGTCTTTGTCGCTCGTCCGCCGGGCACCGCCACATCGGGGATCCAGTCTGCGGCTCGCCCGGCTATATCACCGCCGGGGGCGACCACACGCGCATCAACCCAGGCGCTAAACGCTGTCATGGAGAGCTGACTATGCCCTGTGAAGAATTCAGATCGAGTGCCCAAGGCGGTGAAAAGATTCGTGCGCTCATGCTCAAGCCCCGCAAGCTCGCTAGGGGTCAAGGCACGGAGTTGCGCGTGAAAGAAGGTCTGGATCAGGTAGGCGTAGATATGCCGCCGCACGAGGGTCTGCCGGTCGATACTCAGCAGCGGGCGACGTGGCGCACCAGCGATCATGCCCTCGGGGTGTTGGAAGTAGAAATGATCATGTGGGCCGCTATCGGCGTAGGCGACCACCGTCGAGACAGCCGACCCGCGTCGGCCAGCGCGGCCAGCCCGCTGCTGGTAGTTTTCGCGCTGCGGTGGGATGTTCCGCATCCCGATTGCGACCAGCGAGCCGATGTCAATGCCGACCTCCATCGTCGTCGTGCAACTGAGCACGTCAACGGGTGGCCGATCTTCGCCCAGCACGATGTCCTGGAACCGAAGCTCGAACTCCTCGGTCGTCGCATAAACCGCCGCCGTATCGCGCTGCGAGAGCTGGGCCGTATGTTCCTCCGCCGATAGGTGGGCCGGGCGTACACCGTGCAGAATGTCGCGCAGCGGCGCACGATAGTAGTCGTAGCGCGCAGAGATGGCGGGGTCATCGGGGCCACGCGGCTCAAGTTGCTGGCCGCCGCAGATGGCGCAGCGCCCCAACAGCGGGGCGTGCTGCAGATTTCCGCAGGTGGCGCAGCGCTGCCACGGCTCGTCGAAGGCTAGGCTGAGGGCCAGCGCAGATGGCTTGAGATAGGCTAGGCCATACGCGTCCTGCTCGGTCAGTGTGGCGTAAAGCGCATCGCGCAACTGCTTGAGCTGACTATCGTTCAGTCCAGCGGCTTCACGGATGGTCTTCTCAAAATCCTTGAGTGGTGCGCCGATCTTTGGTGGCCTGGCGTAGGCCGATACCCGCTCACGCACATGGGGCGGAATGCTTTTGTCGAACGCCCCGCGATCAAGGAGCACCTGTGCCCAGAATGCGGCGATCACCTCGATCTGACTACGGACGAGATCTGGGAGTGCCGCCAGGTCGCGCTGCAGCCTTCGGACTGTACCCTTCGCTGGTCGTATGACCATCGCTGCTAGGTTATAGACCGAGTAGAACGGGTTTGCCACCTGGTCGAGCAGATGCTGGCGGTAGCTCATCGGCAGATCAGTGACAAGCGCTGCCTCCTCCTCAAGCGCCAAGCCAAGATCGGCGTCGTTGTAGGTGGCAAAGTCGCGCATATGACTCAGGAGTTCACGCTGCGACCCAAACTCCCGGTCGAAGAAGTGCAGCCGCAGTTCATGGCAAACGGCGACAAAGGCGGCGTAGAGGCGGGGGCCGAGGATTGGTTCGCTGGAAATCTGCTCAAGGCGGTGTATAGATAACGTGAGCGCCTGGCGGAAGGTGTCAAACTCAACTTCACGGGGAAGATCGCGGGCCAGGCGTGCCGCCTTTTGGCGCCCGTCGGCAAAGAGCAACACCTTGCGGCCTCCGTTCGGCAGCATCTCGCTGAACGGTCGGCTTGGTGGCTGGGTGATAAACTGCTCATACACAAGGTTGGCGAACGGACGCTCGCCGCGCGTGGCTAGGTCGAGCACCTTCTTGGAGGTCTTCTTTGCACAGACCGGACACTGGCTGAAAGGATCTGGCGCAGCGGAAGCCTCATCCTCGTCGTTGCTTTGGCCGCGCGCCACAGCGGTGGGCCGCCATAGCTGACGATAGCCGGTGAGGTTGGCTGGTGCATGGGCTTCAACACGGCCAGTCGCTGTGTCCATCCAGATCGGCTCAACCAGCCCCATGTCCTCCTGCTTGCGAAGTGGCCGTTCGACAACGAGCCAACTCTCCTGAAGCGGCTGCGCCTTTGGGTCAACGCGACCGCCTGCCTCATGCCAGTAGAAGTTCGCCCGATCCCTCTCGCCGAAGGCCCGCAGGAAAAGCGCCCCGCAGTCGCGGTGGGCCAGAAGTTCGTAAACCCGCGCACCGCACTCACAGTGTGTGCGCGGTTCGGTGTAGAGCCGGCCAAGCAGACCCGGCGCATCCCCAGGGCTCAGCCGTGCGGAACACTCTGGATCAACGCAGGCCCACAGCGAGGGCAGGCCACGGAAGAGCATGTGGACGCGGGTTTGGAGCAGGGGCCGCTGACCATTGTGGGCGTAGGTGCCAAGCTCAATCAGCGCCTCCGTGGCGCGCCTAGCCACATCTGCCTGAGTCTGTGGGAAGAGTATGTGGGCGAGATCTGAGAGGCTCGTTGCGCTTCCGGTGCTCCGCTCGATCAGCAGTTCGCTTGGGCCAAGCCCGTGCAGTTGCGTATAGAGATACGCACGCAGACTCTCTGCCGGATCGCTACCAGCGGACTCGGGTGGCGTTGGCCAGCCGAGTGCTTCCGCAACGGTGCTGACGGCCGCGACAACTGAGGCTGGTGCCTCGGCACGGTGGGCGAAGGCAGCCTGGTCAAATGCCGCCAGAGCCTCAGCCTCGGTCGCGGTGCCCATCTGAGACGGTGGACGCGGCTCAGGGTAGCCGCGCACAAGCTGGAAGGCTCGCCCCCCATCGTTCGGCGAGCCGGTCAGTGCCTCGGCGAAGGTAAGCGCGTCACCCTCGATGGTCGCATCCGGACCCAAGCTGGCGCTCGTGATGATGCAGCGCATCCGGGCGCGGGGGATCTCAAGCCGAGCCTGGAGCCGCCTGATCAGATAGGCCACCTCAGCCCCGGCTGTCCCTCGGTAGAGGTGGGCCTCATCAACCACCAGGATCACATTGTTGGCCGGGTCGCTAGCCAGCCACGCACGCGTCTGCTCAAAGATACTGCGCTCGATTGGCCGCATCAGCATGTACTCAAGCATCGAGTAGTTCGTAATCAGGATATCTGGGCATGAGAGGTGCATCTCGTGACGGGTCAACAATTCGCGGTCGCCAGGCTGCGTACGCAGGCGCTGATCCCAACGACCGCCGGGTGTCCCGTAGAACCTATCCAATTTTTTCGCCGGCCAGCGCCCGCGTGCCTGTAGCTCTCCCACCAACTGGGCGCTCTGCGATCCAGGCCCGTCCCGCTGGGCGGCCACCTCAAGATCGACGTAGTAGCGAAGAAGCAGGTCAAGGTTTTGACTGTCGCGCTTCGGGTTACGGGGGCCAGGGTAGGGCGTGCGGCTCGTGTACATACCGAATCGCGGGTGGCGCCCGTAGCGCAGGCGGAAAAGCTCGCTCAGCCGCTCATCGCCAAATAGACGCCGCAGGCGTGCGATCTGGTCGCTCACCAGCGCATTCATCGGGTAGAGCAGCAGCGCCCGGAAGCCGGGCTGTCGGAAAGAGGCGGGGCGATCTGACGCCTCGATCAGAAGCGAGCCCAGGATCGGCAGCAGAAAGGTCTCGGTCTTGCCCGAGCCGGTGCCAGTCGAGACAATCAGGTCACGGTGGTGGTTGAAGAACGCGTCGAGCGCCTCAGCCTGATGACGGTATGGCCTCGGGAAAACCCCTACGCCTGGTCGCCAGGCGGCCAGTTCGTCAAGCGTCGCGCC
>CAIWXH010000536.1 GCA_903916565.1 uncultured Oscillochloris sp.
CGCGCTGCCGCAGTTCCTCGGCTCGACCACTGGCACAGCGCAGCCGATTCAGCAACTGGTAGGGGATGGCGTACAGGCTCTCGTTCACCGCGTGGCCCACGCCCAGGAAGATCGGCACCCGCCAGCGATCCTCCTGATGCAGCTCCATGATCTGATCCACAAAGCGCGCCCCGCTCACCAGTTGGAGTCCGGCTAGGTACTCCTGGAACGTCTGGTGCGGAAAGACATACTCATCCCCGGCGGTGCGAGCCTGGAGGAGGCCCGCCCGCGTGTCGGTGTACTCCAAGAAACGCTGTGCCGCATCATAGGGGTTGGGGTGGCGTCCCTTCAGCGCGTCGGCCACCAGCATATACAGGTCGTTGCGCGCCAGGCTGCCGGGGCTCTCCGACGTGGCGGCGCGATGCGCGAGGAATGCGGCCTGCTGCAGCAGCGGGCGCAGCGTCTTCACGTCGGCGTCGGGCATGCCGATGTAGTCCATGAGCGTGCCGTACTCGCTCGCATAGCCGCTCAGGGTGCGCCCCAACTCCCAGCGTGCCAGCAGAATGTCCACACAGCGGCTATACAGCGCGGCGCACTCCTCCGGCAACTTGCTGTCATTGTAGTGAACCAGGGCCATAATCGTCAGCAGCAGCGGGCGCCCCCCAAGGCGCTGAAGGTCGGCGCGGCGGGTGATCGCCGCTTGGAGGTCGGCGCGGCGACGTGTACCCTCGTCAGGCGGCAGGCCACCAACTGCGTCATACCACGCGGCGACAAAATGCCGCATCTGGCCGAGCGTCCAGTCCGCGAGGGTGACGCTCGGCCAGCCGGGAAGCTGCCACACGGCATTCTGTGCGCCTTCGTAGGCCCGCACGCGACAGGAGACGACCATCCGACCGGACGGGTATTCACGACGAAACGCCGTGACGGCCTGCACGACGAGCTGCCGTGAGCGCTCGCCGGACACCTCGTCCAAGCCATCGAGCATGAGCAGCACGCGCCCAGCCTCCAACTCGGTATGCACGGCCTCCGCCAACCCCTGGTAGCGCCCGCGCTCGCCGAGTTGGGCGGCGAGATAGTTCCAGAGATCGGCGGCACCCGCCGCCTGCGCGTGGTGCTCGGCAAGGTGTTTGGCGAAGGGGAGAATCGGGAGGAAGAGCGGCAGCAGGCGCGCCCCACCGTCGTCGTCGGGCCAGCCCGGGAGCCGTTCAGACAACCGCACGGTGGCGTCCGTGGCGGCGTGGGCCAGGGTCAGGGCGAGGTAGCGCAGCGCGGTGCTCTTCCCGCTGCCCGGTTCACCGAGCAGGACAAGCTGCGGGTTGGCGGCCAGCGCCTCGGTAACGAGCTGCGGGCCAGCGAACTGGAGCCAAGGCACCTGCTGGGAAAACTCCTTGAGTCGCTCCTGTCCCACCTGCTCGACATCCTCGCCAAGCATGGCGGGCAGCGGGCCGCGACCGGCGAACCCCGGATCGGTCTGCCGGGCCGTGCGCTCAGCCTCGGTGAGCGGGCGCAGCAGGCGCACCCGACGCTGCCAGGGGAGGATGGCGGCCCCGATATGGGCCTGCCAGAAGGCTGCAACATCCAGATGCGCCAGCGCCGCGTCGGCGAAGCGCTCACGCGGCACCGGATCGGCGGTCGTCGCCAGCTCGGTGTAGACCTGCTCCAGGCTCAGGGCAACTTGGTCGTGCAGATCCTGCTTATCGCGGAATGCCTGGAGCGGGAGGGCGTCGCAGGCGGTGACGACGCGCAGGAGGTATGCATGCAACACAGCGGCGTCGCTCTGGCTGCGCTGGCCGCCGATGAAGATGTGCCCGTACTGGCTCCCAGCAATCGCCACCGCTACGTTGGCGTGTCCGGTGATGA
>CAIWXH010000537.1 GCA_903916565.1 uncultured Oscillochloris sp.
ATCATTGCAATGTAGTTGCAGATCTAAATTGAGTACTTACCACCATTGATTCATCGGTACGCCCTCGCGATTCTGCAACTACATTGCGATGGCACCACTCCCTGCTCGCACGCTTGCGTACAGGAAACAACGTCCGATAATGGGGGCTTATCGGACTCGTTCGCCTGCTGATCACCCCCGAGGTGTCCCATGCCTACCCCGCATACCCCTGCCGCTGACCCTGCGGCCACCGCCCCGGCGCCGCTCGCCGTGCGCGCGCCCACCCTCCTGGCGTTGCTGGGGCCGCTGGCCCAGGTGGCGCAGGCCGCCGACGATGCCGCCGCGCGCGGGACGCTGGCCCGCTATCGGGCGGGCCTCGCCGCCGAGACCCGCCGCGCCCAGGACGCCGACCTCGCCCGCTGGGCACGCTATCTCGCCGCCGTCGGCGTGGCGGGAGCCGCTGCGAGCTGGGCAGAGGATGCCGCCTGCTGGGCCGCCGTGAGCTGGGGACTCGTCGAGGGCTTCATCGCGTGGCAGGAGGCCCAGGGCTACGCCCGATCCAGCATTGCCCGTGCGATCTCGACGGTGCGGAGCTACGCCACTCAGGCCGCCCGCGCTGGGGCACTAGCCCCCGAGGCGCTGCGGCTGATTGCGACGGTGGAGGCGTCGGCGCGTGGCAAGACCGCCCGCAACCGCGATGCCCTGCGCGTGACCACCCGCCGAGGCGCGAAAAAGGCTGAGGCCGTGATGATCACGCCGACGCAGGCCCGTGCGCTCAAACGGCAGCCTGACACGCCCCAGGGCCGCCGCGATGCGCTGCTCATGTGCCTGCTGCTCGACCACGGGCTGCGCGTGTCCGAGGTCGCCGACCTGCGTGTGACCGACCTCGATAGCGCACGCGGCATGCTCGTTTTCTACCGGCGCAAGGTGGACAAAGTTCAAACCCACCGGCTCACCCCGGACACCGCGCAGGCGACCCGCCGCTACCTCGCCGAGGATGCGCTCGCCACTGGCCCCCTGCTGCGGGCCAGTCGGCAGACCGGGGAGGTGACGCGGGCGGGGATGACCACGCGCCGCATCGCCTCGCGCGTGAGGACGCTGGCCCTGGCGCTGGGCCTTGTGGGACTCAGCCCGCACGACTGCCGCCACTACTGGGCGACCCAGGCGGCGCAGGCGGGGGCCGACCCGCTGGCGCTCCAGGAGGCGGGGGGCTGGGCCAGCCTGAGCATGCCGCGCCGCTATGTCGCCGATGCCGTGATCGCCAATCAGGGCATCCCCCTGCCCGCCGAGGAGCCGGAGGCGTTGTAACGCGGAATCGCTGCCCCCACGCCTAGCCGCCGCTTCCCTCAACTGGATACGGGTATCCAGTTGATCAGGGTACCCCCACGCGGATCGGAGTGACTGAGGGTGACGGCCCGCCACCCTACACCGAGGCTGGCGGTGGCGTGGCCCGCTGCGCCTGCTGGAGCAGCTTGGTGGTGCAGGTCGTGACGAACACCGTGAGTACCTGTTGCTGCGCGTCCCACGTCTGCACGCCTTCGCAGATCAGCACGTCCTCCGGGTTTTTGAGCGCGTCCGCGACCTTGCGCCACTGCTTGGCCCCAATGTACAGCACGTAGGGCGTCTCAGGCACCTTCGTCGGAACCGGCACCCCCTTCGGCATGGTGTCCAGCTTCGGGGTATGGGTCAGCCACACCACGGTGAAGCCCTGCCGCTCCACGGGTTTCCCCGGCTTGCCAATAACAGTGACCTTCACGGTGGTTGCCCTTCCTATCTCTGCCGTGCTGAGCCACGCGGCGCGATCTTCCCAGCGCTCCCCTGGTGCCGCATACGCGCCGGGTCGCCGTCGCCCCGCTGGCGGTCGAAACACATATTTTCGCACCTCGGGGTCAGTGATCGCGCCGCGTGCGATAGAGAAGAAAACGCCGCCGGGGGCGCGTCGGCGCGTTTCGTCGTGCGTCAGCATGCCGCCGGTAGCCTCGATCTCCTGCGTCTGGGTCAGCCAGGCGGTCACCTGCGCCAGCCCGCAGCGCTCGATGAGCCGACGAATCTGGCCGACCTGCGCGTATTGCCGCTCGCCCAGCGCCGCCGCGATCTGAGATACCGGGTCGTCTGGATTCATCGTCACCTCACACGCCAAGCAGGCCACACCACAACGGCACGCGCTGCGGCCATTGTAGGGCAGGACGCACGGGGACGCCAACGGCACCCAACGTCTGCGGGGGCACCTCCCGGTATTCGGGGGCATCACCCCCGGCAACGCTGGCGGCGACCATCACCCTGCGGATCGTGCAGGTGTCAGCTCTGACCCGCAAACGGGCGTCTGATGTGTGCGCCTCCTCTGATCAACTGGATACCCCTATCCAGTTGATCAGGGCACCCCCACGCGGATCTGAGCGACGAACGGCGCTGGGCTGACCGTGCAGGGGGCGACTCTCCTACGACACCCCATGTGGTGCGTACCCAGTTTCTCTATAGGCGTATACACCTATAGAATTTGACAAATCAAGGAGTTTACTCCTATAATACTCGACGGCTATAGTTATATAAGTGTATACACGTATAGGACGCCCATGAAGATCATCGCCATCATTTCGCAGAAGGGCGGGGCGGGCAAGACAACGTTGGCGCTCCACCTGGCCGTCGCCGCCGAGCGAGACAACCAATCCACCGCCATCATCGACCTCGACCCCCAGGCGAGCGCCACGGGCTGGGGCGACAGTCGTGCAGCGGAAACACCCGCCGTCGTATCCGCGCAAGCCTCCCAACTCCAGAAGGTACTCGACGCGGCGCGCACCAGTGGAGCCGATTTCGTCATCCTGGACACCGCCCCTCACTCAGAAAGCGCGGCACTCGCCGCCGCACGCGCCGCCGACTTCATCCTCATTCCCTGTCGCGCTGCCATCCTCGACCTGCGCGCCATCAGCGACAGCATTGATCTGGCAAAGCTTGCCCAAAAGCCCGCCGCCGTGGTGCTGAATGCCGTACCGCCGCGCGGGTCATTGGCCCAGGATGCGGAACAGGCGGTCATGGGATACGGCGTGCCCGTCGTGCCCATCCACATCGGCCAGCGCGCGGCATTTCAGCACGCGCTCACCGCAGGCCAGACGGCGCAGGAGTACGAGCCGGGCGGCAAGGCCGCCGAGGAGATGACCCAGCTTTACCAGTGGCTTGTACAGCGTGTATAATCATATAGGTGTATACGCTCTGACACCTATATGATTGTAGCAGTAGGCAGAAACATCATGACCAAGAAACCAAGCCTGTCCGCCGCTCTGCACGAAGCGAGCGGCAAGAAGGCGCTAACACCGATACCGACTGCTCAGGAACCGGCAGCCGACGACACCGACAAAACAGCACGGCCCAGCCGCCAGCAAACGAAGCTCATCGGGGGTCATTTCGATCCTATCATCTCGCGCCAGCTCCGACAACTCGCGCTTGACGAGAGCAGCACGGTGCAGGCATTACTCGCCGAGGCGCTGAACGACCTGTTCGTGAAATACGGCAGGAAGCCGCTCGCGTGAGGCCGTGCCGATACCCCGCCATATCTCAATATGTATATGTGTATACAAATAACAACTATACTCCTAGCGTCTCGAACGCGGGGCGTTGCACACGGAACCGAAGAGTAGCAGCCTTTTAGTTGTAGACCGGGGGTTGCCATAATGGCAACCCCCGGAAGCAGGCAGACATGAGCAACGCAGACACGGGGGACGTGCTAACCCCGGAAGAGATCAAAACCGTGGATTTCTACGGTGATTCCATTACGGGAGCGCTTATCCGCATCGAAGGCGAACTGCGCATTTACGTACCCCTTCGCCCCCTGACCCGATTTTTGGGACTGAACTGGTCAGCCCAGTACCGCCGCGCCTTACGCGATGAGATACTGGCCCCAGAAATTCGGGGTGTTGCCATAATGGCAACCCCTGAAGATGGCAACTCTTCCGGCGGCACCCAGGAAACGCTCTGCCTGCCGCTCGACCTTGTTCCCGGCTGGCTGTTCGGCCTCACGACCAGCAAGGTGAAGGAAGAATACCGCGAGAAAATCACCCGCTATCGACGCGAGTGCTACCGTAGGCTATGGGAGGCATTCGCCCCCAGCATCCTGCCGACCCTCGCCCCTTCGCCCATTGAACGCCAGCCAAGCGGTGCCCAATTAGCCTACGAGCTGGCGACAGCGGTACAAAACCTTGCCCGCGAGCAGATGGATCTAGAGCAGCGTCTCGGCGGACGGATCGACCGCATGGCGCACTGGGCAAAGGGCGTGGTCGCTAAGATCGACGACCTCGACGCCCGCGTGGGCGGGCTGGAGCTGCACGTTGGCCCATCGGTGCCCATCAGCGAGCAGCAGGCCGCCGAGGTGGCGCTGGCCGTGAAAAACGTCGGGCGGGCGCTGAGTGAGCGCGGCACCAAGCCCGGCTATAGCCAGGTCTATAGCGAGCTGTACCGGCGCTATGGGATTTCCAGCTATAAGAATGTGCCGCAAAACCAGTATGATGAAGTGCTGGACTGGCTCAAGGGCTGGTACGATGAGCTGACGAGCGAGACGCCAACCTGACCACCGAGAACACCGCTATGCCACCATCGTCCACTGCACAGGCCCAGGCGCAGGCCAGCATCCAGCGGAGCGCCCCCGTGATTGCCGGGGGCGTGGCCGGTGCCTCACTCATCGCCCTGCTGGCGGTGAGCAGCGTGGTCGCCCCCGCGCTGGCCGGGGGCGCGACCCTGGCGACGGTGCTGGCCTGGCTCAGTGGCCTTGGCAGCAACGCCCTGGCAGGCTGGCTGACCGAGTGGGCCGTGTCCCAGCTTGCCCGCTTCGATGGTGACGACCCCGACCGTGAGCAGCACGTACTGGAGCAGCTCGCCCGCGATTTGACCCTCCAACTGCAAAGCAATGCGGATCTCGCTACCGCCGCCGAGCTGCTGATTGTGCAGACCGACGCCGTAGCCGTCGCGCTAGACGCGCTGACGGGCCAGGCGGATACGCAGGGACGGCTGCTCCGCACGCTGCTGGAGGATTTGCAACAAGCGACGTTCCGCAATGAGCGTCTGCACGAAGCGACGTTGCAGACGGTGGCGACCAGCACACGCCAGCTTCTCGCGGCCCAGGGGCAGGGCCAAGCACATTTGAAGAAACAGCTCGACACGCTGCTCGCCACCGTCGAGCGTATGGAGGCGACGATGCGCCAGTCGCCCCCGGCGGGTGGCGTGGCGGTCGCCGGAGATGCGGGCGTTGTCCAGGTCACAAACATTAGCGGCGGGAACGTGGGCAGCATCGTGGGCCAGCAGTTCAACTATGTCATGCCGCCCCGTGGGGGCGAGCCGGTGCGCCTCGCTGACGCCTTGGCCCGACTACAGGCGCTGCCGCGTACCGACATTCCCGCCCTCGCCCCGTTGCCGCCCGGCTCACACATGCCGCTGCGCCGTAACCCGCTGTTTGTGGGGCGTGAGGCCGATTTGCGCGCCCTGGCCTGCGCCCTGGCCGATGGGGCCACCGTCGCGATTGGGCAGATCGCCGCCGCCACTGGCCTCGGCGGCATCGGCAAGACCAACCTCGCCAGCGAGTTTGTCCACCGCTACGGGCAGTTCTTCGCGGGCGGGGTCTATTGGATCTCCTTTGGTGACACGGCAGCTATTCCGGCGGAGGTGGCATCTTGCGGCGCTGCGGGTCTGGTTGACCGCCCCGATTGGGCCGCACTGCGCCCAGATGATCAGGTGCGTCAAGTGCGTGCTGCATGGGCCGAGCCGATCCCGCGCCTGTTGGTCTTCGATAACTGCGATGATACGGACGAGGTAAGCGCCGAGGCGTTGCTGACCGCGTGGTGCCCCACCAGCGGCGGAGCGGTGGTGCTGATCACCAGTCGACGCGGGGTGTGGGATGCGGGGCTAGGCGTGACTCCGTGTGCGCTGGGCGTCCTAGCACGGGAGGAAAGCATCGACCTGTTGCGCCGATTACAGTCCGCGCTGACGGATGCCGACGCCGACGCTATTGCAGCGACCGTTGGCGATCTGCCCCTGGCCCTGCACCTCTCGGGGAATTACTTGAAGGAGTATCGGTCGGTGCGTCCCGATACGTACCTGCGGGAGCTAGAAACCGCTCTGCTTGCCCACCCAGCCCTAGAGGGACGCGGCGCGAGACATTCGCCTACACACCCCAAGCGTCCGCCCACACAGCACGAGCGCCACGTCGCCAAAACCTTCGCCATGAGCTACAACCGGCTTACCCGCGACAACCCGACCGATACGGCGGCCCAGGCGCTGCTGGCACGCGCCGCCTGCTTCGCCCCCGGCGAACCTATCCCACGGACGATCTTGCTGGCGACGCTAACGCAGGATGGAGGGGACGACCTGCTGGCGGAAGACGGCCTATACCGCCTTGTGGCCTTGGGCCTGCTCGCTGAGCAGCCGGGTGGGACAGTGACCTTACACCGACTGTTGGCGGCTTTTGTGGGGCAACTTGTGCACGATGCGGATGCAGCAGCAGCGACTGAGACAGTGCTGCTTACCACGCTCCTTGCAGAGGGAACATGGCCGCAACTCCTACGTGCAGCGGGTCGCGAGATCGAAGTTCATCTGCGCCATACGGCGGCAGCGGCACTGCCACGAGGCGATCAGGCAGCAATCAATCTCGGCCAGCACTTTGGCGATTACCTCCAGGCAAACTACGCCCATAGCGAGGCCATCCAGTGGTACGAGCGGGTGCTGCCACTCATTCGCCAGGTCGGCGAGCGCATTGGCGAGGCCAACGTCCTCCAACGCATCGGCGATGTACAACAGTTTCGCAAGGAGATGGACGGGGCGCTGGCGAGCTATGCCGCCGCCCTCACCCTCTTCCGCCAGGTCGGCGAGCGCATTGGCGAGGCCAACGTCCTCCAACGCATCGGCGATGTCCAGCAGTTTCGGGATGATTACGACGCGGCGCTGGCGAACTACGAAAACGGCCTCAGCCTCTTTCGCCAGGTCGGCGAGCGCATTGGCGAGGCCAACGTCCTCCAACGCATCGGCGATGTACAACAGTTTCGCAAGGAGATGGACGGAGCGCTGGCAAGCTACGCCGCCGCCCTCACCCTCTTCCGCCACATCGGCGACCGCCTCGGCGAGGCATACGTCCTGCAACGCATCGGTGATGTGCAGCAGTTTCGCAAGGAGATGGACGGGGCGCTGGCGAGCTACGCCGCCGCCCTCACCCTCTTCCGCCACATCGGCGCACGCGTCGGCGAGGCATACGTCCTCCGAGGCATCGGCGCTGTGCAGCAGTTTCGCAAGGAGATGGACGGGGCACTGGCGAGCTACACCGCCGCCCTCACCCTCTCCCGCCAGGTCGGCGACCGACTCGGCGAAGCATACGTCCTGCAACGCATCGGCGCTGTGCAGCAGTTTCGCGACGACCACGACGCGGCGCTGACGAACTACGAAAACGCCCTCACCCTCTTCCGCCAGGTCGGCGACCGACTCGGCGAAGCCAATGCCCTAAAAGCCATCGGTGATGTGCAGCAGTTTCGGGATGATTACGACACGGCGCTGGCGAACTACGCCGCCGCCCTCACCCTCTTCCGCCAGGTTGGCGCCCGCCTCGGCGAGGCCAACGTCCAAAAGGCCATCGGCGATGTGCAGCAGTTTCAGGATGATTACGACGCGGCGCGGGCGACCTACACTGCCGCTCTCACCCTCTTCCGCCAGGTCGGCGACCGCTTCGGTGAGGCCAACTGTTTAGCAGCACAGGGACAACTCCGTCTCATCGAGGGGGCACAGGCAGAGTCGAACCTATTACGCCAGGAGGCGATTGCGCTCTATCACGCCATTGGTGACGGCTGGAGCATTGCAGAGATGACCGCTAATTATGGCTGGGCGCTCGATAGAATCAACCAGCCAGCACAAGCGCGGGTCTTCTTTGCCCAGGCCGCAGACCTCTTTGCCGACATGGGGGTTGAGGATCGCGTCCAGAAATATCGTCAGCTTGCCGCTGATGCGTAGCGACGCCCCGACGGGGCGTCGCTACCGAGACAACCGTTGATGTCCCGCAGCTCCATATAATGCTGCGCGGGTAGCCCAGAAGGATGTTCGCAGATGCTCACCGCGTATATGCAGGCACCAAAACTTTGCCCCGACGCAAGGCAACACCGCCGCCAGCGCCCCCTCTACAAACAGGCACTGGCGATCATTAAGTCAGCACCCGGCCCCACACACCCCGATACCCAGCGGGGACAGCGCAACCTCGCCGCGCTCGATGCTGCCCAGGGATAGCGCCAACCGCCTGCGCTCCCCGGCGCCCCCGATGCACAGCAGCCCCCCATTGACGCCCCGCGTACCATGCACCATAGCGCCACCGCCACCAACGCCATAGAGTACAGGATGATGAACAACCCCCACGACCACCACCCCGTCACCCGCCGCCCACGGGCATCTGCACGCAGACCGCGATGAGCGACCCCGAGGATAAACCGCAACCTGACCCCCTCACCATCGGCGATCTGATCACCCTCCACGAGGCCGCCGAGTACGCGGGTCTTGCTTACGACACACTGCACAACTACATTAAAAGAGGCAGGCTGGCAGCAATCAAAAGAGGCTGGATGTGGTTCACGACTCGCGCCGCCGTCGATGCCTATCTAGCATCGCGGGATCTCGATAGCATCCCCAAAAAATACCGCCAGACGGATTGACGGTAGCAGGAACATCGGCTACGATGTGAGACAAGAAGCGACGTAGCCGCACAGGGATTTGGCCCCCTGTGCGGCTACTAACCCCACACCTGCTTACACAGGCGTGTGGCTGGGCGGCATGGTACCACGCCATGTCGCACCCTCCAGCAGCACCCTGCTGCGCCGTCCCCTGCGGGCGGCGCAAGGCAATGGGGTGCTGTTTGTTTTTGCGTGTCGGCTTGTCGCTTCCCCCGACACGCATTATGGAGGGAGGAAACCGAATGGCACCACCGATTGCTGGCGCGATGACCGGACGGGGCGGGGACATGATGGGCGGTGTGTGGGAGCGCTACAACATCATCGTTGCCAGCGGGAGGCTGGCGCGGCGCACGCTGGGCCTGGGGAACCGGTGGCTGGCACTGAGCATCTTTTTTGTTTTTGCCTGCTTCTCGCTTCTTTTCGCCGCCCTGTGGACGACGATGGATCTGATGTCCACCTGGGAATGGACTTCCTTTCTCACCCCAACCATTGACAGCGGGATCGAGAACATGCGGAATGGGGTAGCGTCGGTCACGTTTGCGGCGCTGGTCTTTCGCATCGTGCTACAGGCGGTGAGCGTGCTACCCACGGCGTTTGAACTCACCGCTCCATTTTTTGCCGACCAGGACGATCTGTTCGCTGGCATGTTCGTCATTTTCTCGGCCTTCGACCTGTACACCGACTGGCCGAAAACATCAGAGATGGCGGGCACCCTGAACTATGAGAGCTGGGGGCAGGCGGCACCGCTCGCGCAGTGGGCCTTTACCGTTATCTTGACCTGTTTCTTTAGTTTCTGTGTCCAGTACCTCCTCGTGCTGTTCATCGTGATCGCGGCGTGCGCGGCCTGGGTCGCCGTGATGGGGCCGCGTAGCAAGTAAGGGAGCGAGGCAGCGATGCGCGTCTATCACTGGGCCTGGATACTGGCAGCGGCTACCTCGTCGTCAGTGCCACCCCTGGCGTGTTTATTCTTCGGCATCCTCATCCTGCATGTGGTCTATGACACGGTGCCAGGGTCATTCAGGCCGATCCGTGAGCGCATCGCCGCCCTGCCTGCCCCTGCGAAGGAGAAGGATGCGCCCAAACTTGACACGAAGCCCGATGCCAAGTCTTTCAAGGAGGAGCCAAAGCCAGCGCCTACGCAGCCAGAGGCGGCAACCGGCAAGCTATTGCGGCTGCCCGACGCCCTCAATGAGGCAGATGTACCACCGGACACGCCCGCCATTGGCTTGCCCGTGGTGCGCCTAGAGGATATTGCTGACCTCGACAACCTCTGGATCGTCGGCCCGAAGGGCAGCGGGAAGACCACGGTGCTGCGCCGCCTGCTGGAATTGCGCCGGGGCAAACATTGGGCGATTGACCCGCACGCCACGCCGGGGAAATGGCCGAGCTGCACCATGGTCGGGGGCGGGCGCAACTTCGCCGCGATTGACCTCCAGCTCGACAAGTTCATTACGTGGATGGACGGGCGCTACAAAAATATGGACAACGGCAGCGTCACCGAGTCCCAATGTAGTGCCGCCCGCCGCACCCTCGTGGGCGACGAATGGCGAGCCATTCGTAAAAATCTGCCAGGGGCGAAAGACATGCCCTCCGCCGCCGCACGCCTGCTCGACATCCTGAGCGAAGGGCGCAAGGCGGGCATCTGCGCCCTCGCCGCCAGCCACCTCGACACCGCCGAAGGTATGGGCATTTCGGGCGAAAAGGACATGCTGAAATGCTTCGACATGATTATCTACCTGGGGGCGATGGCGACCAAGTACGTACCCGCAGTGGCACGGATGGCACGGCCTGCCGTTGTCTACGACCCTGAGCATGAGGTGTGGGCGCAGCTCATCATCGTGCTGCCGATGATGCCTAACGCAGAGGCGTTGGATGACAAGGAGGAAGCGCCCACCGCTACGCCCGCACCGATCCACCAGCGGCAGACGAAGGGCGGTGTAAAGCCTTTCCAGGGAGCTGATGCCGATTTGCTGGCTGGATTGTTGGATGGGAACGACTTCGGGAACGACGGAAACGACAAGGTTTCGTTCCCCAAACCCGAAACGTCGTTCCCAGCTTCCCCACGCGACGTTTCATCGTTCCCGAAAAATCAGGAACGAACAAAACCGCCCCTTTCACGGCAGGAAATCGAGATCATCATGCGAGAACTAGAGTTGGGAACGAGCCGGAGCGACATTGCGAAACGGCTCCCCGGCTACAACGCGCGCCTTTACAAGCAGTACCGAGCCAAGGTGGACTGCGTGGCCGATCTCCTAGCCAACTACGACTCCCCCGACGACGATCCAGATGCACCGGGCGGGCCGGATCTTCCCGACGCATTCAACTTCTAGGAGAAGTTAGATGGACAATAGCCTGCTGAACTATCTCATCTCCAGTGGCATTCGTGAGGATCTGGATTGGGAAGATGTCAATGAGACTGAGCAGAAGCGCTGGCAAACGACCGCCCTGTACGTGCGAGGCGGGGCGTTCGATCTCGTGATACTACGGCTGGTGTTCGTCAGTGTCGGCGCGTGCCTGAGCGGGCCGATGGATGTGGCACAGCACACAGCCAATAGCATTGCGGTACTCGCCCTGCCCGTCGGTATCTGGCGAGGAGCAACCGCATGCGACTGACCTTTGGCGCGGCCCTGACCCTCGCGATGGTCGCTATCCCCGCCTACGTCGTCTGGCGTGTGACTCAGGGTATCGAGGAGTGGTTCGCGACCAGCGGGGCTGGCAACCTGCTGATGTGGTCAATCATCGTGGCACTGGTGCTGAGTGTGGCTGCGCTGCCCGTGGCCGCATGGGGCGTCGCCGCACGCATGTGGATCATCCGTCTGCACGAGGACGAGCGGGCGGTGGCCTCGGCCCGCGTCCTGCTCCCCAGCCGACCACCAGACCAGATCGACACGATGGCGCGTTCGCACACGCTGTGCGATACTGAGCGCTGACCACACGCACTCACCATCAATAGTGACGCGGTGAACCGTCACCGTTCACATCCAGGGGGGGGCTCTGGTCATCATCATTTTTGCCAAAGGCGTTACTGCCTCGTAACAGTATTCATTATCGCAATTTGCCAAAGGCGTTACTGCCTCGTAACAGTATTCATTATCGCAATTAATGAATACTGTTACTGGATACTGGGTGTTTCCGGAGGCTAAAATGGCGATAGATCCCGTCCCCACGCCATTTACTGCCATTAGGGTAGATTTGCCAGCAGGAATGTAGCGCCAGCCCTTGAATCTAATTGCCATGCGTGCTAGAATGGTCACGGGCCGATACTAAGCAACTAGTAATGAGGGACAACACTGTCAGCGCGATCCTAGCGCATCTGCACGCGATAGCGCGAGCCTGACCGCACGTAGGAGATGTCCGCAACCGTGATTGGAATATAGTAAATTTTTACGACTGGGATTTGTCAAACATGCGTCAGCAGTGTATGCTGAACATCGCAAACTGCTCAAACAGGAGGGAGAGCCGAATGACCACATCAGTCTGCCTGAGTACAGACGAACGCGCCACACTCGAGGCATTAGTAGACGCCATGGGCGCACGATCCCTCAGCGATGGGCTGAGACTACTGATCGCTGGAGGTGCCGCCACCTACGGCATCCCGCAGCCCCGTCGTCCTCGTAGGCTACGGAGCCTGCCCAAACGCAGGCAACCGCATGCCGAATAACGCCAAAAACCGCCCTGGCAGGCGGAGTTTGGTACGGACTCGTGCGATCCATAGAATCGTTGTGCGCAACTGCGATTCTAACATAGGCGGGGTGCCTTTGCAACTGAGAAACCGCTACAGGTTCACAGATAACGCCAACATCTGTGACAACCTACGTTGTCAGCGCAGGCAGCGCATGATGAGGATAGAGGACACCCATGACCGTATCGACTGATGAAAGTAACGCCCGCGCCGCCCTCGTGCGCGTGGTTCGTGATGGCAATCCCCCAAACGGCACCCAGCCAGCCGACTGCGGCGCGTGGGCACCTGTCATACAGAATGTCTACGCTGCGCACGCCAGCGGCGGCACGAGCGCTGCCCGCGATGTCTACACCGCGATGGCGAACGCAGATTACGGGGTTGCGGCGTTACTGGCCGGAGAGCCTGCCCAGGCTGACGACCAGCCCGAGCCGTGGGAATCGCCGTTGCCCTTGGGCCACGCCACCGAGGTGCTGCCCGTGTTCCCGACTGAGGCGCTACCCGCGTGGCTCCGAACCTATGTGGATGCGCTGGCGACGGCAACGCAGACCCCCGCCGATATGGCCGCAACGCTGGCGCTGGCCGTCCTGGCTACAACGTGCCAGCGGCACACACGGGTCTGCGTGCGGCCCGATTGGGTTGAGCCAACAAACCTGTATACCCTCGTGGCAATGCCGCCAGGGAACCGCAAAAGCGCGGTTTTTGCGGCACTAGTGCGGCCCATTGAGGCGTACGAGGCCGCCGAGACCGCACGGATGGCCCCGGCCCGTGGGGAAGCCAAGTCCGACCTTGAAATTCTTGAAAACCGAATGAAGATCGCGCAACGGGATGCGGCAAGCGGCAAGGGCAACGACGCGGCCATAGCACAGCAGACGGCCCGTGAGCTGGCCGCAGAAATTGCACAATTCCGTGTGCCCGCCCTGCCCCGGTTCATTTGCGGTGATGTGACCCCCGAGAAATTAGCCAGCCTCCTCTGTGAACAGGGCGGTCGTATGGCTCTCCTCGACGCCGAGGGCGGCTTTTTTGACATCCTGGCAGGGCGCTACAGCAATGGGCAACCGAATCTAGACGCAGTGCTGAAGGGGCACGCGGGCGACACCCTACGCGTGGATCGTGGCACACGCCCATCGGAGTTTGTCGAGCAGCCCGCGCTCACGCTGGGTCTAGCCGTACAGCCGGCTGTTTTGGATGGCCTCGCGGCGACGGCGTCGTTCCGGGGCAAGGGGTTGCTCGGGCGCTTCCTGTACAGTCTGCCCCCCAGCCCGGTAGGAATGCGGGCATTTGATGCGCCAGCGGTGCCCGCCCACGCTGACGCGGCATACCATCGCCACATGACGGCGCTGATGGCCCGCCCTACGGAGTTAGACGACAAGGGCGCAGCGGTTCCTGACACCCTGCATCTGACGACAGCGGCATTGGCAGCACTGCGGGAGATGCACGAATGGCTAGAACCGCAAATGTCGGAGGGTGCCGAACTGGGCAGCTTCAGCGATTGGGCCGGAAAGCTGCTCGGCGCGATTGCGCGGATTGCGGGGCTGTTGCATATGGCCGACCACGGGCCAGCGGGCATACAGCAGCCCATCAGTGGCCCCACGATGGCCGCAGCCGTGCTGATTGGCCGCTACTACCTTGCCCACGCGCAAGCCGCGTTCGGGATGATTGGCGCGGATGCCGGGGTAGAGCTGGCCCGCAGGGTATGGCGAGCAATAGCACAGCGCGGTGGGAGCACCATAACCAGGCGTGAGATTCACCGCCTGAGTATCGGCGGGGTTAGGACTGTTGACGATCTTGATGCGCCCCTGAACTTGCTGATTCGTCACGGATATGTGCGACTGTCCCCCCCGCCACCCAGCAACACGCGGGGGGGGCGTAAACCCACGCCTGTGTACGAGGTGAACCCGCTATCCTCTGACAGAACTGACAGAACCGCCCTTGCGGCCACGTTCGCGCCGTTGGGCGTGCCTGATACAGGGGGTTCTGTCAGTTCTGTCAGTTCTGTCAGTAGCCCTCATTTTTTTTCTGACGCTGTAGCACCGGACGTACTCGTCGTTGCTCATGCCCCCAGCGCTCCAGCCCCTATTGAGGACGACCTGGTATGGGATGAGGTGTAGCGATGAAAATCCACCTTCTACTCACTGATCTTGCCGCCGCTGGCGTGACGACCATTGCCCTTGATCCGAACGCAGGCAAGATTCGCTGGTCATCACATACACCACTATCATCGCAGTTACGGAATGCAGTCGTCGCCCACAAAGCAGCGCTTCTCGCCCTCGTTGATGTGCCACTCATGGTCGCCCCCCACGAATTGGCTCGCCGGTACTCGCCTGCCCCAACAAAGCGGGGGGGCTATAGTTCAGACGAAGCAAATGCCTGGCTGTTTGCGAATGGCTGGCGGCGCGACCGTGATGGCTGGATAGCCTCCGATGGGTCAACCATCGCACAACCGCTACCTGCGCATGTGGTGACGTTCGGACACGACATGTTTTTAGCCGCAGAGGGCAAACCGGCGTGGTACATCACACTGACTGATGGGCAGCACGGTTTTTTTCCATCTGATACCGACGCCCAACGATGGGCAGAGGGAGTGATGCGATGATCGACCAATCACAGATCGACCTGTCCAACCTAGTGGGCCGCACCGTCCCCCTACACCGCGAGGGGCGCACACTGCGCGGTCGCTGCCCCATCCACCAGGGCACGTCAGACACCAGCCTGATGGTATCTGAGGGGCCGCACGGCTGGCGCTGGCGCTGTTGGGCGGGGTGCAATGATGGACGTTCTGGTGACGCAATCGCATGGCTGATGGCTGTTGAGGGGTTAGAGTTCAAGGCCGCATGTGCGGCCCTGAATCTAGCTATGCCCGACCGCCCGTACACACCGCGTCGTCCCGTGCCTCCAGATGAGTCGTTGCCGTCTAGTGATAACTGGCAGACAACTGCACGCCAGATTGCCAATGAGGCGGCAAAACGCCTTTGGAGGCCAATCGGTGCCCGTGCGTTGGCGGAGCTCCGTGCCCGTGGGCTGACCGACGTGACGATTGAACAGGCAGGACTGGGCTACAACCCCGTCGATACCTACATCCCCCGTAGTGCGTTTGGCATGCCCAACGAGTGGGATGAGGATCGTAAGCGCTGGCGAACTAAGGTGGCGCTCCCCCACGGCATTACGATCCCGTGGTCAATTGACGGGGCTATGTGGAAGTTGTGGGTTCGTACACCGCAACATCTGGCTCCGTGGAAGGATGATCGGGGCTGTGGGGTGCATTGGCCCAAATATCGACAAACCCCCGGTGGTGGGAATGGACCGTGGGGCATTGATGCGGTGCAACACGGGAAGCCGATCATGCTGTGCGAGGGGGTTTTTGATGCCCTGGCCGTACAGCAGGAGGCGGGTGATTTAATTACCCCCATCGTGACGGGTACGACGGGGGCACGCCGGGTTCGGTGGATTGCTCGGTTGGCACCGGCACCGCTGGTGTTGTTGTCATTCGATGCGGACCGCGGTGGCATTGCTCCGACCATCTACTGGCGTAATGTGTTGCCACGAACGCGGGGCTGGTGGCCCTACTATGACGACCCGGCTGCGATGCTCAGGATCCCCGGCACGGTGCGCGCGTGGGTACAGGCTGGATTAGACATACCCAGCGGGCCGGATGTGTAATCGGCCCTCTCTACCGCAGAGGTGGTGTGTGTACATACCAGTTTTTCGCATACACCCCCCTGCTGTTTCGATACACCACTGACAGAACTGACAGAACTGACAGAACTGCCACGAACGTGGCCTTACCGACACGTTCTGTCAGTTCTGTCAGTTCTGTCAGTAGCTCTCATACATTTGTCGCCCCCCCTTGCCCAATGATCGGCAGTCTCTTGCCCCCTCCACTTCAACTGGATACCCGTTTCCAGTTGGATCGTGCCCTCGCGGTTGCTGTACGCGTCGTCATCCCCCTCGCGCACGCGCCAGCCCTACCGTGTAGGGGACTGCACGCGCCACTCCGGTAGCAGCGACCAGGCGAACGCGGCCCCCTGCTGGCCGCCGACATTCCTGTGCTTGCACCATTCCCCCGCAACCGGCGCTCCGCTCCCTCGCTCGCCCGGCTGCGCGGGCTCCGCGCTCGCTGACGCTCGCCCGTCCCCCCGCTGGCCGGTCTCGCTCGGCTCGCTGCGCTCGTCTGCGCGACACTGGCAGTGCGGGTCACTGCACGGGCGCTGTCTCGCACGGCGGGTGCCATGCGAGACACAGATCGTCGCGGGGGCCAGGGGAGAGTCGCACCAGGGGTGAGTCAATGAGGGAGTCAGTTCACGAGAAGGGAGGGAGAGGTATAACTATGTCTGTGGCAAACAACGGCGCTGGCCGCGTCTGAGCGGGGTTCGCCGGTTGCTCCCTGGAACTGGTTGGCGCATAAAACGCGCACACTATGCGCGTGAAATGTGCGCCCGTATCCGCCGGGCTATGCGCGTGGCTAGGCGCGTGGCTGGACGCACGAGGGCGCACGCCTGTGCTTGACAACCGTAGTGAGTCATGTTATAGTACTCGGGTGGGTTCGCTCCGCGCACGCGGGGTGGCCCGAGCCGAACCATTGTCCTCAGCTCGTTCGGTTGTGTTTGCCCCGCGTCAGCGGGGGTGGACCGGCGTTTTGGCTTTGTCTTGGCACTGGTCTGATACCTGCCCCGCGTCAGCGGGGGTGGACCGGCGTTTCTGCCTCGTCTTGGCACTGGTCTGATACCTGCCCCGCGTCAGCGGGGGTGGACCGGCGTTTCTGCCTCGTCTTGGCACTGGTCTGATACCTGCCCCGCGTCAGCGGGGGTGGACCGGCGTTTCTGCCTCGTCTTAGCTACTGGTCTGATACCGGCCCCGCGTCAGCGGGGGTGGACCGGAGACTTGGCCTCATATAATCGAGACGAGAGGGGCGAGGATGTACACCATCCTCGCCCTTTTCGCGATCTCGCTGGGGCGTCAGCGTCGGCAGTGGCGTGGTGCGCACCGTCGTGCCTCGCTGCGCCAGCTCGCCTGGGACGACACGGAAGGCGTACCGGCGCGAGCCGTGTAGGGGTGCGCCCCCACTGGGGATGTCACCGAGGACGGATGGTGTCCCGGCGCGTTTTGTGCAGGGGCGCGTGCCCACGCTGGGGGGGGCACAGGACGGAAGGTGTCCCGGCGCGTTCCGTGCAGGGGTGCGCCCACGCTGGGGCTGCCCTCAGCGACGGATGGCGGTACGACGCCATCGGCGCTGGGGCGAGCGCCCATCCTGGGGGCTACAGGCCATAGAATGCGCTGTGACGCCATCCGCAGGGGCGCGCCCACGCTGGGGGTGTCCTCAGCGACGGATGGCATCCCGTCGCGTTCCGTGCAGGGGTCCGCCCACGCTGGGGGTGTCACCGACGACGGAAGGCGTCCCTCCGCCATCGGCGCTAGGGGTCCGCCCACGCTGGGGGTGTCACCGGCGACGGATGGCGTCCCTCCGCCATCGGCAGCGGACACGGGGCGTCCCACGCCGGCTATGGGGGGGCGCTGCTGGGTCAGGGGGCATGTCAACTGGATACCGGGTATCCAGTTGACGTCGGTGTGTGCAGCGGACGGGCTGGGGCGAGAGGCGCAACGCGATGGGACGGGGGGCTGACACACCACGGATGGCGTTCCGGCGCGATCCGTCGCCTCTGTGGGGCTGGGCGTGGGGTGCGAGGCGCAGCGCGTGGGCGCGTGGAGCTGACAAACCCACCGATGGCGTGCGTATGCCATTCGTCGCCCATCCTGGCTGGGGCGTGTGGGACGTGAGGCGCAGCGGGCTGGGCGCGGGGGCCGCCGCCCATCGATGGCGATGGAAATCCAGACGCGAGGTGCAGCGCGTGGGGCTGACACACCACGGAAGGCGTTCCGACGCCATTCATCGCCCCATCGGGCTAGTGCTGGGGCGCGAGGCGCAGCGGGCTGGGCGCGGGGGCCGCCGCCCACCGATGGCGTTCCGGCGCGATCCGTGCCAACCCTGGCTGGGGCGTGGGGCGCGAGGCGCAGCGGGCTGGGTGCGTGGGGATGACACCCCACCGATGGCGTACACACGCCATCCGTCGCCCATCCTGGCTGGGCGTGAGGTGCGAGGCGCAGCGAGTGGGCTCTACTGTTAGGTGGGTGTAAACTGGTATGTGAATGGCGCGACCGCACAGGGCTCCTACACCCCATGCGGTCGCTAACCCCCCTCCTGATCTGAGCAGGCAGAGGCTGGGCGCGATTGTACCAGCAATCGCGGCGATCCCCGGCCCCACCAGCGACAGCGGTGGGGGCCGTGCTACCGGTTGCCATCTCGCCGGTGCAGTCAGCGCTCTGCGTCTGTGCAGGGCGATCTGGAGGATCGCCGTGATCGTCACCCCTCGCCCTGGCATCCCCACGGTGATCCTCCAGCTCATGGAGGTCGCCATGGTTCCTCGTTCACCTGCTCCCGGCACACGCGCCGGTGGGTCGTCCGCTCCCCCTCTCGACCCGTCATCCCTCGCCGCCCTCCTCGACCGTGACCCCGCCCGTGCGGCGGCGATCCTGGCTGCCATGCGCCCGGCGCAGCGCCGGGCCCAGGTGCAGGCCAATGCCCGCGCAGCGGGTGTGCCCGCCGCCCAGATCGACCAGGCGTGGCGCGACCTCATCGCCCGCGTGAGCCTCGCGCCGTCGCCCCAGGACGCGGCCCCGGCGCCGTGTGCCGCCGTCTACGACCCGGACTGGCTGGCCGCTCGGCTCGCCGCAGACCCCGCGCGCGCCCGTGCGCTGCTGGCTCGGCTCACGTCCGCCCAGATGACCCGCATGGCCGTCGCCTACGCAGCGTGGCTGGAGGGCCACGGCGTGGTGGTGACCGTGCCCGCCGTGTTGCACACCTGGGATCTGACGCAGGAGGAGGCCGACTATGGCGCGTAGGCAGCGTACCCCCCGCCCGCGTCGTGTCCCGCCCCCGGCGCGGTGGCCGCCCCCGCGTGTGCCGTCGCGCCCGCCGTATGGGCATGGCGGGTGGCGCGATCCGCGCACGCGCCGGGTGCGGCGCGGGATGTGGGTTTTTTGAGCCACGGTGAGGACGACGGTGTGTGATGACCCGTGGAGGTGCCCGTCTGTGGGCACCTCCATACTAAGTAGGTATCAATAAGTCTTCACCACTTTTCTTCCGCTGCCCAGCGAAGCGCCTGCTCCGGATCCATCGCACCGAAGAAGGTGTCAACCGCCTGTAATACCGCCGTCATCGATCCGTAGAGTCGATTAGCAGCAAC
>CAIWXH010000538.1 GCA_903916565.1 uncultured Oscillochloris sp.
GCCTGGCGCGCAATGGTGGTCAAGACATGCTCCATCGCAGCGGCGATCTGTGATATGCGCGTCATCGGGAAGCTCCTGTGCTGATGAAATGTTTATCACCATCCATCATACGCGAGGTGCTTCCCGTTTGCTTAACTTGATGCGCATGGGGCTGAAGCCCCCGGCTAGGTCTACGAAGGCCGCTGAAGCGGCATCAGACAGTCTCCTTCAGCGGCCTTCGTAGACCTAGCCCGCCCGTTTACGGGCCGGGCGCTCGATGTGACAGGGTGACTTTTGCGGTATTGCCAAAATTGGCATTTGATACGTCTGAAGCATCTGCGCCCATCTACTGGTAATGAATTCGCCCCTACTAACGGACTCGCTGATACACCTCGTATGCCCCATCGCGTATGATCTGGCGGAAGGCACCACTCGTCAGGACTGGCGTATACAGGTCGTTGCCCCGGGCAAATGTGCCAACCACCAGCACATCGGGATCGGATACGAGCGGGTCGTAGGCCACCGGCGTTGCCTGGCCGAGCAGGCTGCGCCGGTTAAGCTCGACGTGTACCTGATCGGGCGGGTAGTGGTAGGGCTGATCAAGCAGAAAGTGCAATTCGCTCTCGTAGGTCTCCACACGGGTTCCGGGGGGCATCGCGTTGAGGGCGGCGGCCACGCGCTGGGCCGAGTGGTCATCGTCAGGGTAGTAGCGAGCCAGACCGAGAGCGGCGAGGGTGAGGGCGGCGGTGGTCAGTACAAGGGCCAGCATGGCGGCGGCGCCAGCCCGACTGGGCTGGCGCCGGCTCAGCAGAGCCATTAGCCGATCAAGACTCCTGGGCAGATCGAAGTCGTCGGTCAGGTTGCGCAGCATGGCGGCCAAAAAGATACAACCGACCAGGACTGCGGGCGACATGTAGCGCGGTACGCCCACCGAAAGGGTGACAAACCAGCCTAGCCAGCTACCGGCGAAGGCCAGCAAAGCCAAACGCAGGTCGCTCGCCGCGCTCGCTTGCCGGGGGCGGGCGGCGGGCGGCACACGATCCGTCTTTATCTGGTCACTGTGGATTTTCCCTTGCACCCGCTTGTTTTCCGATTCCCCATCCTCCGTCTCCCACAAACTTCGCCAGACCTTCGGCAGCGCCCATGTCAGGCCGAGCAGCGTGGGCAGCCCGAAGCTGAGCAGGTTTGACAGGGCGTAGAGCCGATGAAATGGGGTGAGGACCACCGCCACCACATCAAGCAGGCCCGACACGGGATCTCCCGGCAGGCTATGGTCAAACAGAATCGTAGAGACAAACGGCGGCAGACTCCGCGCAACCAGGTAGGCACCTGCCAGCGCACCCGCACACAGAATGGAGGTGGCCCAGCGCCGCGTGATCAGAGCGGCCAGGATCGGCGCAACTAGCGAGACCATCAGGAACGGCGCGGTCTGAGCTTTGCTGATCCAGGCCATGCCAAGCAGCATGGCGGCGGGGACAACGGCCAGTCGCGGCCCGGCGAGCGCCCACCACAGACAGAGGTAGCCGCCGAGCAGGTAGGCCAGCATTGGTATTTCAGCCAGCACCTGACGACCCTGAAGCAGCGGGTTGAGCTGTGGGTGCGGCGTCAGCAGCAGGGCCGCCGCCACGGTTGCCACAGCGACTTTGCCGTCATAGAGGCGAGCCGCCAGGGCGGCTAGCAGCAGCAGGACGGCCACCATACACAGCACACCGAAGATCCGGCCCTGCCAGATGCCCACGCCCAGCAGGCGCATGCTCAGGCCCACTGGCAGCGTCACCAGGAACGACGCCTCTAGGCCAGGGGCAGTGGGTACGCCGTCGCGCAGACGGGCGTAGCGCCCGGTCTCGGCCCAGTTCCGCGCCACCGAGAGCGTCCAGCCCTCGTCCCACCACATCGCCGGTCCGCCTAGGTTCAACAGGCCGAGAACGAGCAGTATCAGGGCGAAGAGAACCCAGCGAACGCGACTCGGTATAGCAGTGTGGCTCCGGTGAGACAACAGATTCATAGTATACATCGTTCAGTTTGACACACGATCACCATTGAAAGTATGCGTGGCGTTGCTCACGGAGTGAACCACGCTCACCTCAGCCACGCTTCCGCGCCAGGATCACCAGTGTCGCGCAGGTCAGGTGCTTGAGCCGCAGCGCCACGAGGTGGCTGGTTGTCGGCGGCGATGAGCTGAACAGCAGCTTGATCGGGCGGCTACGCAGAA
>CAIWXH010000539.1 GCA_903916565.1 uncultured Oscillochloris sp.
CCCCCCAGCCCCCTCTCCCTGAGCGGGAGAGGGGGAGTCGGACGCATCCTGTTACAGAATCTCCCCTCTCCCCGTGCGGGAGAGGGGCTGGGGGTGAGGGTCGCACAGAACTGTAAAGTAAAATTGCTAATTCTGAAACCATGTCTTATGACGAATGATCGTGTGGAACGAAAGCATGCACGCGCCATGATGCTGGCGCGGTCGCTGGTGTGGCTGGCCGGGGCGGCCGAGGCTCTGCTGCTGGCCCGTCTGCTGGCTCGTTTGCTGGCCGCCCGACCGGACAACCCCGCCTTCGCCACGCTGTATCTGGTGACGTGGCCTCTGGTTGCGCCGCTCGCGGCCCTCGACCGCGCCCAGCGTCAGTTTGGGGCTGTGCTTGAGATTTCTACGCTTACGGTGGCCCTCCTTCTGCCTATGATCGCGTATCTGCTCTGGATCTGGCTCGCGCCCCGTGGCTCCGGTTCGTGCCCGTAGCGTTGTATCAGACGATGCGCCCAGCGTTCGAGGAGTTCACCATGAGCCGCCTCCGTATTCTTCTCCTGCTCGTTGCTCTGCTCGCTCCGTCAGTTCGACCGGCCCAGGCCCAGACGAGCGGCTGGCGTGATACGCCGTTCACGCTCGCGAGCAGCGGCGATGGCGACCGCTATGGCGCGCTCACATACACCTGCTGGGATCCTATCAACCCCGGCCAACTGCTGGTCGCTGAGCATGGCGTCGGCGTTGTTCGCTACGACCTGCGCAGCGGGAGCCGTACCCTGCTTACCACCTCGGCAGAAACTTTCAGCTACGTGGAGTGCAGCGAGACTGGCTGGCTCTACACACTCATCGAGCAGCGTATGATCGCGTTCTCGCCCGCAGGCGGCGAGCCTGTCTCGCTCAGCCCGCCGCCAACGAACTTCGCCCACGATGGCAGCGGCATCGTCTACGGCTTGCTTGGGACAACGGTCTACGCCGGGGCGGCCGGCGCAATGAACGATATCCGCAGCACGCCCTTTGCGGACGGGGCCGATGTCGCGCTCCAGGTGAGCGGGCCAGATGCCAGGGCGCTCTACGCGCTGGTCATCCGCCGATCACCAGACAATAGCCAGATGAATCACTACGAAGTCTGGTTCTCGCCGTCCGGCGGCAACACGAATCCCAACACGGGCGGCGCGCCCTGGGAGCTGCGCTCACGCACGGAGGTCGGCGGCGCATACGGCGGCCCGTACATTCGTTTTATCCCGCTGGGCGATGCACCTGCGCCCGTCGGCACCCTGATGCTCTTCGTTGACCCCGGAGGATCTGGCTCAAGCCACGTCTCCGATGTCCTGCTCTCCAATGATGGCGGCCGGACATTTCGCGTCGTCGAAAAGCGCGGCATGGGCAGCCTGAGCTATAGCACCTTCTACGCCGTGCGCGACGGTGTGATGCGCTTCTCAGTCAGCACGGCACCGTATGGGCCGCGTGACTTCAGCCTTAGCCTGACCAACGACGGCGGTGCGACATGGCAGGAACTGGGCAAACCGGCGCTGCCCGCCACGCCTGAGTTGGATGGCACGCAGATCGTGGTCGCCCGCGCCGCGCCGCAGGTGGTCGCGCTGAGCGATCCGAGCGGCACCTACCTCAGCACCGACGGCGGCCAGCGCTGGGCGCGGGTCGGCGACCAGCGTGGGGCGCTCCAGTTTAGCCCCTACCTGCCGCTCCAACTGCTGGGGCGCAACGG
>CAIWXH010000540.1 GCA_903916565.1 uncultured Oscillochloris sp.
AAGTATCACGTCGTGGCCTACGATTTCGGGCTGAAGCGTACGATCCTGCGCCGCCTGATTGATCACGGCTGCCGCGTAACCGTGGTGCCCAGCACGACCCCCGCAAGCGACGTGCTGGCGATGAAGCCTGATGGCGTCTTTTACTCGAATGGCCCCGGCGACCCGGCGGCGACGGTCTACGCCTTCGAGACGCTGCGCGATCTGCTTGGGCGCGTGCCGGTCTTCGGTATTTGCTTGGGCCATCAGCTAATGGGCCTGGCTTTGGGCGGGCGCACTTTCAAGCTGCCTTTCGGCCACCACGGGGCTAATCATCCGGTGCGCCACATTCCCACGGGCCGGGTCGAGATTACGTCGCAGAACCACGGTTTCGCCGTAGACCCCGCCAGTCTGCCCGCCGAGGTCGAGGTGACGCACATCAATCTGAATGATCAGACGGTCGAGGGGCTGCGCCACGTCGGCTTGCGCTGCTTTAGCGTGCAGTATCACCCCGAGGCTGGCCCTGGCCCGCACGATGCGACCTATCTCTTCCATGCGTTCACCGCTCTGATGGACGAGTCGCGCCCGCCGGCATGAGCGATGATGCGGTTGACCCGCGCAATCGGCTCAATGAGCTGACGGGGCGCGAGTGGGTCTACGCGCTACGTTCGGTGATCAGCACGCGCTACCCAACCAAGGGCGCTGAGTCCTTCGCCCACGACCTGCGGCGCCTCCATCCCTCGCCCAAGCCGCCCCAGCTCCTCGCCGAGCTGGTGCGCTTTTTTACGCGCCGCGACGGTCACGTGCTTGACCCTTTCGCGGGCGTCGGCGGTACGCTGCTGGCCTGTGCGCTTGAAGGGCGCACGGCTGTCGGCGTGGATCTCTCGTCCGATTATGCCGCGATCTACGCCGCTGTGTGCGAGCGCCTGACGCTTGCGCCGCAGCCCTATATTGTGGGCGATGCACGCGGGTTGGCTGGCTTCCCCGAGGTGACGGCGCAGCCCTTCGATCTCATTCTGACCGACCCGCCATACGCGGCGATGATGGCGCGCACGAAAACGGGCGAGCGCAAGAAGCGCGGCCAGAGCGCTGCGACTCCCTTCACCGCTTCGCCCGACGATTTGGGTAATCTGGGCTACCAGGAATTTTTGGGCGCGCTACGGCATGTGATCGCGGGCGCCTTGGCCTATCTGCGCCCACGCGGGCACCTCGTCCTCTTCACCAAAGACCTCCAGCCGACCCCTGAACATCACAACATGCTCCACGCCGACATCACCGCCGCGCTGCGCGAGCTGCCGGGCCTGGAGTTTCGTGGCTACCGTATCTGGCACGACCAGAGCCTCAATCTCTACCCCTTTGGCTACCCCTACGCCTTTGTGGCGAACCAGCAGCACCAGTTTATTCTGATCTTCCGCCATCTGCCGTAGCGGTTATCGCAAGCCGCTGGAAGTTATGAAGCGCATGGCGCTGCTCATCGGCGTTGCATGAGTCATCCCGAAATGTAACAAGGGTGGTCGCGCCACGAGACCTTCCGCAGGAGCATGGCGCTGGAAAACAAGTCCATCACTGCGGGAGGTTCCTCTGCGTCATGCTTAGCGCCTACTTCACCAGCGGGGCGATCTTCCGCGCCCACAGCGCGATCAGC
>CAIWXH010000541.1 GCA_903916565.1 uncultured Oscillochloris sp.
CACCCGTCGGGCGCGAGCAACTCTTGGGCCTGCTGTGGCCCGACCACGAGCGTAGCGCGGCCCAGCAGATTCTGCGAACCACCCTCCACGGGGTGCGCCGCGCTATCGGCCCGGCCCTGGTGGGCGATGACCCGCTGCGGATTGCGCCCGAGGTGGCGGTGGACTACCGCACGCTTACGGCGCTGGTGACGGCGCCGCACGCCGACGAGACGGAGCTGACGGCGGCGCTCGCCTACACGCCCGCCGATCTGCTGGCCGGTTTCAGCCTGCCCGACGCCGAGGCGTTCGAGGCGTGGCTGGCCGCCGAGCGCGAACACGCTCGTCTGCTCGCTGTGCGCGGTCTGACCCGCCTGTCTCGTCTGGCCGAGGCCCGCCACGCTTTCGCCGCCGCGCTAGAGGCGCTGCGCCGCGCGCTCGCCTTTGACCCGCTTCAGGAGGATTTGCAGCGCGATGCCATCCGTCTGCACTATCTGGCGGGCGACCGGGTCGGGGCCATTCGGCGCTACGAGCACCTGCGCGCCCTGCTCGATGAGGAGATGGGCGTGCCGCCGATGGCCGCGACACGGGCGATCTACGATGCGGTGATCACCGATAGTTTGCCTGACGAGCTTCTGGGGCGACACGGGGACACGGGGACACGGGGACACGGGGACACGGGTGTGTTTGCCGTTCCCCTTGTCTCCCCGTCCTCCCCTCCCCCCCTCCCCCCCTCCCCTTGTCACCCCGATCCCCTTCACCGGGCGTGCCGACGAACTGGCCCGCCTGGAGCGGGCCGTGGCGGCGCACAAACTGGCGCTGGTGGAAGGCGAGCCGGGGATCGGCAAGACGCGCCTCGCCAACGCCTTCCTCGACCAGATCCGGCGCACTGGCGGGATTGTCCTCGTCGGCGCGGCCCACGAGCTGGAACACGCGCTGCCTTACCAGCCGGTGATCGGGGCGCTGCGTGCCCTGGCGAACTACCCCGACTGGCCGATGCTGCGGGCGAGCCTGGGGGTCGAGCCGCTCTGGCTGCGTGAGGTTGCCCGTCTGGTGCCCGAGCTGGCGGGCGACGACGAGGCGCTGGCCCTGCCCGCCGGTCGCGCCGAGGAGGCCCGTCTCTGGGAGGGCGTGGCGCGGCTGCTGCTGGCGCTGGCTGCCCGTGGGCCGGTGGCGCTGCTGATTGACGATCTGCACTGGGCCGATGTGAGCACCCTGGGCCTGCTGGCCTACCTGCTGCGCCGCGCCGCCGACACGCCCCTGGCGCTGCTAGCGACCACACGCCCCGCCGAGCCGCGTGGCCCCTTGATGGCCCTGGTCGCTGCGCTCACCCGCGAGGGGCGCGTCGAGCGCCTGGCCCTGCGCCGCCTCAGCCCCGCCGAGAGCGCGGCGCTGGCCCATACGATCTGCCCCCACGACGCCGAGGCGCTGGCGGTTTGGTTGCAGCGTAACGCCGAGGGCAACCCGTACATCATCGCCGAGTTGGTCGGCCACGCCCGCGAGACGGGGCTGCTGGGCGTTGATGGGCACCTGCACCCCGAGGCCGAAACCGCGCCCGTCGTGCCGCCGACCGTCTACAGCCTGATCGAGTCGCGGCTGGCCCGGCTCTCCGAAGGGGCGCGGCGCGTCCTCGACGCCGCTGTCGCCGCTGGGCGCGAGTTCGAGTTTGAGGTGGCCGCCCGCGCCGCCGCGCTCTCCGAGGGTGCCGCGCTCGACGCGCTTGACGAGCTGCGTGCGGCCCGCCTCGTCGAGCCGCTGCCCGATGGGCGCTACCGCTTCGACCACAGCCTGACCATGGAAGTGGCCTACCGCGAGGTGGGCGAACCGCGCCACCGCACGCTCCACCGGCGCGTGGCCGAGGCGCTAGAGGCGCTGCACCGCGACCGCCCCGACGCGGTGGCGGGCCGCATCGCCGCACACTTCGCCGAGGGTGGCGCCCCCGAGCGCGCCGCCGCCTACGCGCTCCGGGCCGGGCGTCACGCCGCCGCCATGGCCGCGTGGGCCGAGGCCGTGGTCTTCTACGAGCAGGCGCTGGTCGGGGCACCGACGGCGCAGCGCTTCGAGATTTGGCTGGCCTTGGGCGATGCGCTCTACAATCGGGGCGAAGCCGCCCGCGCCGCCGAGAGCTTTCGCGCTGCGCTTGGGCTGGCCCGCGAGCCGGGGCAGGCCACGCTGGCCCGCCTCCGTCTGGCGGGCGCGCTCATTCCCCAGGCCCGCTACGCCGAGGTGATCACCCTGGTGCGCGACCTTGTCGCCACCGGCACGCCCGCCGAGCAGGCCCAGGCGCTTTTCCGCTGGGGCACCGCGCTCTCGCTTGAAGGGGCCGATCTGGCCGAGGCCGACCTGCGCCTGCGCGAGGCCGAGCGCCTCGTCGCCGACCAGCCCGACCCGGTGGCGCTGGCCCAGGTGCGCTTCGAGCTAGGCAGCGTGGCGGCGCAGCAGGGCGATCTGCCCCGCGCCGTGGCCTACTACCACGAAGCAATGCGCGTGGCCGATGCCGCCGCCGACGCCGACGGCGCGCTGATGTGGCGCATCCTGACGCGCAACAATCTGGCCTATCACCTGCACCTGCTTGGCGACCTTGCCGCCGCCGCCCGCTACGTGGCTGAAGCGCTACGTCTCGCCGAAGAGCGCGGCATGGTGGCGCTGATGCCCTACCTGCGCTCGACCGCTGGCGAAATCGCTCTCGCCAGCGGCGACCTTGCCGCCGCCGAAGCCTCGTTCACCGAGGGGTTGGCGTTGGCCGAGCGCCTGGGCGTGCCCGAGCGCATCGCCGGGCTTACCGCGAACCTGGGGCTAGTGGCGATGCGTCGTGGGCAGAGCGCCCTCGCCATTCACCGCCTTTCGGCGGCCCTGGCCCGCGCCGATGCGCTTGGCACCCGCCACCTAGCCACCCAAGTCCGCATCTGGCTCGCCCCGCTGCTGCCGCCCACCGAGGCTCGCGCCACCCTCGCCGAAGCCCGCGCCATCGCCGAGAGCGGCGGGCGCCGCCATTTGCTCGCCGCGCTCGACCGGGCCGAGGCGGCGCTGTAGGTGCTTTACAGTTTGCGTGGTTCGTAGTAGCGGCTTCAGCCGCGTCAAGGATACATCGGGGGCTGAAGCCCCCACTACGAACTGTCAAGCTGAAACCCGCCACCTGAAACCTTGCCTTCGCCTCACAGCGCCACAGCGGGCCGCAGAATGTACTGCCACCAATTGTGCAGCACGCCGTCAGTGCTGCCAGCAACACGCGGCAAATGGTCGAGCCACCAGAGGTGATGGAGGCGCATATCGCCACCGCCCCACTCAGCAGCGCGTAGCTCACGCGGGGCCATGGTGAGATCGGGGAAGCTGTACCAAGCGTCGGCCCGCGACCGCACGGGGCGCTGGTTGCCCCAGTCGTAATCGTGGGCGCTGCTCGGCGCAAAGTGGACATTGCCACACTCGGCGCGGCCAGGGTGTGTCTGGTCGTAGCGCGTAAAGCGCTCCCACAGATTGCGCTCGCCCCGGTGGCCCCGGTAGACGTGGCGCATAATCGACTCGACGCGATGGCCGAAATTTTCGAGCATACAGCCCACCTCGCGCTCGAAGTTGAAGCCCATCACGACGAAGCGCCGACCGCAGCCCTCGCTGCCAACCAGGGGCGGCGAGTTGCACCAGATCGCCCCAGCGCCGACCATGTGGCTCTCGTAATACCCCGCGTAGGGAAAGGCGAAGAGCCAGACCTCATCAAGCTCGCCGCGCAGCACCTTGGCAGTGAGGTCGAACGTGCCGAGGATCGCGTGGTAGTCGGCGGCGTCGGGCTGGTGGAAACCGCCCCGCTGCGCCCAACAGCGCAGGTACGCCGCATCATCGTAGCAGAAGCCGTCCACCTTGGGCGGATAGCCGTCAACCACGTGGCGCTCGACCACCTCGTAGCGAGCCAGGCCACCCGAACAGGCGCGCAGATCGTCAATGTACTGACGCGCCATCTGGTCAGGGTCGTGCCAGCCAAAATGCTCATGCAAACGGCGCATCCCGTGGGCCTCAAGCACCGGGTCGTGAACGACCAGCGCCACCCGCAGCGTGATCGGCTCGACCGTCGCCGCCGCGCCGCGCATGACCACAGGGGCCGCCGCGCCGCGCTTCATACCACCGCCAAAGAATCGGTCAAACATGGGCAACCTCCATGGCATGGCGGTTACAACATCGCCCGCCAGCCCCCGCCCGGTGGCTGAAGCCACGGGCTATGCGGTGCGAAGGCCGCCTGCGCGGCCTGCATCAGCCTGCGAAGGCAGGCTTCGCCAACCAAGAGCCGGGGGCTTCAGCCCCCCGGCGAGCGACGTTGCCACCGCCATAAATCTCCATGGCCGCATTATAGGCTTAGGCCAGCTTGCTGAACGTCCCTGTCGGGTTGCGCGGTGATTCTCGTCAGGCACGGAGCGCCGCCGCAAGCGGTTCGGCCTTCGTGCCCTTCGTGACCTTCGTGGTCAAAAACCTGCCGCACATTTGCCCCTTCACATGCTCCGTATAATGAGGCCAGGCGAGAACGCAGCAAGACAAAGGATGCTCCGTATGCAAGAATTTTTCGAGTTTGGCCTCGGCGGGCGGGTGCTTTATCAAGCTGGCCTTGCCCGCGAGCTTGGTCAGGTGGTCAAGGATCTCGGCGCCCAGCGCGTCTTCGTCGTCGCCGATCAAGGCATCGTCAGCGCGGGCCTGCTCGACCCGGTGCTGGCTGGCCTCGTCGGGTACGCCGATGTCGTCGGCATCCTCGACAATGTGCCGCCGAACTCCTCGGTGCGCGTGGTCGCCAGCGGGGCCGAGGCGGCGCGGGCCGCGCAGGCGAACCTCATTCTGGCCGTGGGCGGCGGCAGCCCCATTGACACCGCCAAGGGCATCCGCCTGCTGCTCACCTGCGGCGGCGCGGTTGCCGACTACGAGGGCTACAACGTCATTCCGGGGCAGTTGACTCCGCTGATTGCCGTGCCGACGACAGCGGGCACCGGCAGCGAGGTGACCTCCATCGCCGTCATTCTCGACGAGGCCGAGAATCGCAAGATCTCGCTGGTGAGCCGCTATCTCTACCCCGACGTGGCGATCCTCGACCCCGAGCTGACCCTTACGCTGCCGCCACGGCTGACCGCCGCGACCGGCATGGACGCGCTTTCGCACGCGCTTGAAACCTACGTCTCAACCGAAAACAGCCCGTTCAGCGATAGC
>CAIWXH010000542.1 GCA_903916565.1 uncultured Oscillochloris sp.
CGAGATCTGGCTGATTGCGAGCCCACACCAGCACTGGGACATCAGTTCGCTCGCCCGAGTTGCATTCTGCGTGCAACTTCACAACGTTGTCATCCATGAATCCGTAGGCATCGTAGCGCAACTGATTCTCCTGCTCCTTTGCCGCCTCGTATGCGTTGACGGCGACCACCCGTCCATGCTCGGAGTGCACCATGCCCTGGTTTGAAGGACCAATGCCATGCGTGTAAACCTAGCCAAGAAGCGATCTGATTCCGCCGCCTTGCACACCAGCTTGACAGCCGATCCTTCTGTGATCTCATGCGCCTGCCGCGCAAGGTCACGGCAGGAGGCAGGCTATGGACGGAGAGACGCTGCGAGACACGCTGGAGGCCATCGTACCGGAGGCGGACCTGGAGGCGCTGGCGCGCGAGTTGAGGGTCATCGAGCGCGACAGCAAGCGTGATTTCATGCTGTTCGTGCGCGCGATGATTCTCGCTGCGGGCACCGCGCGCGGTGGCGTGCAGGCGGACGCGATGCGGCGGTACCTGGACTTGCGTGCGCCCAAGGTGACGCGCCAGGCGTTCTACCGCTGGTTCGACGGCCCGCTGGAGGTTTTCATGGAGCGGTTGGCCGAAAAGTCGCTCCTGTACGCCCAGAGCCAGGAGATGGATCTGCCATATCCATTCGATATTGCGCGAGATTGGCACATCGTCGACTCCGAGACCGTGAAGGTTCGCGACGCGCTCAAGGGCGAGTTCCGCGGCTGCGGCAACTACGCGGCCCTCAAGGTGCACAAGCGCTTTTCGGTCGGCTGCGGCGCCCCGGTCTGGTACCACATCAGCGACGCGTGCGAGCACGACAGCAAGCACCTCGACATCGACGCCTCCTGGCGCGACCTTGGATTGTTGATTGATCTTGCCTATGTCAGCCTCGAACGCCTGGCCCGATGTCGCGACCATGGCGTGTGGCTGGTCGTGCGCCTCAAGGAGAACTGGAAGCCGAGCGTGCAGAACATCGGCTCGGGCACGGTCACCAAAACCTTCTTCAAGGGCACGGACTTCGACGCGCTGATCGCCGACGGAACACTCGTTCTCGACGGCAAGGTCGTCGACATGGACGTCGTGCTCGGGCGCGGCGCCACCAAGGTGCCGATGCGGTTGTGCGGCGTGCCTTCGCCCAAGGGCTACCGCTTCTACTTGACCAATTTGCCGCTCAGCATCGGCGCCCAGCACGTCTGCGACATGTATCGCGTCCGCTGGGAAATTGAATTGTCCAACAAAATTGACAAGTCCGTCCATCGGCTCGACGAAAGCGACGCCGAGAGGCCGTGCTCCATCATGACCATGGTTCACGCATCGCTCATCGCCACGGTCATCACCTCGCTGCTCGCACACAAGCACAACCTCACGACGCGGCCCGCGGTCCGTGGTGCACAGCGCACAGCCGCGCCGATGCACACGAATTTGCTGGCCAGAGCCTTCGCGATGAGCTCGACAGGCATCTCGTGGGCCTTCCGCCTGGCGGGCGACGCCGCGGTAACCGAGTGGGAGCAACTGGCTATTTATCTTACCCATGTCGGGCTAGACCCCAACTGGAAGCAGAGGCCCAGCGTCTTGGACCAGATGCGCGGCTGGAAGGACCAGACGCGAACGCGGCGGGTGGCGAGGGGTTAGGTTTACACACATGGCCTGAGCCCCATGGCCTTCATCAACGGAAAACTCATCGTTCCCGGCTGTGCTGGTTTCCTCAGCGATCCCGCGTGGAAGACCGGGCCGCCAGCAGCCTATGATCCTGTCTCGAGCAGTTGGGAAGCCCTGCCGAAAATCCCTGGGGCACTGATCGTCAACGCCTATTTTGGTGCGAAGCTCTCTGGCCCTGATCTGGTGTTCCTGAACCACAAGTATGAAGGCAACGACC
>CAIWXH010000543.1 GCA_903916565.1 uncultured Oscillochloris sp.
CGGCAGGTCGCGGGCGGCGAGGCGGGCGAGCAGTTGCGGGTTGACGAGGTTCGGCTCGGGGCAGCGGTAGCGCAAGGTCTGGCCGCTGGCCGTCTCGATGGTGACGAGGTCGGCGAGGGCGGGGGCGACGGGGGCGATGAGATGGGGCGCGGCGAGGCGCAGCTCGTAGATCGGGGCGCCCATCAACTGCTGACTAAGCTCGGCGAAGGTGCCCAGCGCGATAATGCGCCCACCGCTGATGATCGCGATGCGGTCGGCAAGCAACTCGGCCTCAGCCAGATTGTGCGTCGTCAGCAGAATCGAGCGGTCGGCGTTGCGTAGCTCGCCAATCGCATCGCGCACCGTGCGGGCGCTCTGCGGGTCCATCGCGGTGGTCGGCTCATCCAGAAAGAGCACGGGCGGGTCGTGGATGAGGGCGCGCACCAGGGCGATCTTCTGCTTCATGCCCTTCGAGTAGCCGTCGAGCTTGCGCTCGCGGGCATCCCACAGCCCAAACTGACGCAGCAACAGATCGGCGCGGCGCTCGCGGGTGGGCTGGTCGAGACCAAGCAGCGCGCCGAAGAAGTTGAGGTACTCGCTGGCGGACATGCGCCCGTAGAGGCCGGGGTACTCGGTGAGCAGACCGACTTTGCCTCGGACGGTCTGGGCGTCGGCAACGATGTCAAGGCCGCAGATGCGGGCGCTGCCGCCGCTGGGCCGCAGGATGGCGCCCAGCATACGCACGGTGGTCGTCTTGCCAGCGCCGTTTGGGCCAAGCAGGGCCAGCAACTCGCCGGGGCGCACTTCCAGGTCAATCTCACGGACGGCGTGGAAGCTGCCGAACTGTTTGCTGAGCTTGTGGGCCTCGATCATGACAACTCCTTATAGGATGGGTGGCGGGGACGTGGGGATTTGAGATTTGAGATTTGAGATTGCAGCTTTGCGACTTTGCGCGAGATCGCTCCGGCTTTGCGGCTTTGCGTAAGATCGCGGAAGCGCAGCCCCTTGGTATTCTACCCGTTTGTGCGCCGCTGGGCTAGAGCGTGGGTGCGGGTGCGAACGCACGTGGGTGCGCGGACGCCCCCTTGTCACGTTGAGTGCAGCGCAGCGTCTCTTCAAGGGGGGGCGCAACAAGGGCATGCGCCAGCGCAGACCTTGGGTGAAAGGCCGCCACGCTGTTTTGGCAGGCAGGCCAACGAACGACCTTGTGTGAAACGCCGCCACGCTGTTTTCGCCCAACCGACCCACCGCCATCTGGGTATGGCCCCCGCACAGTGCGGGCGAACACCCCCCTGCCAGACCTGTCAGGTGCGCGCACGGGCGCACATGTGTGGATACGCGAGTAGCCGTTGCGCGCACCTTGTGTGAAAGGCCGCCACGCTGTTTTGGCAGGCAGGCCAACGAAAGACCTGACAGGTTTGAATCCTCACGACTCTGTTCTACAGCAATCCCATCCTGGTCGTGCAGCCGGGGGGCTGAAGCCCCCGGCTCTTGGTTGACGAAGCCTGCCTTCGCAGGCTGATGCAGGCCGCGCAGGCGGCCTTCGCACCGCGTAGCCCGTGGCTTCAGCCACCGGGCGGGCGTCTCGGATGGGAGCTACGCTTCACAACTGATATAGGACTGTTGCTATTTCACCGCTGCGCTGGTGTAGGCGGCCACGGTGGCCTTGAGCCGTGCAGTTAGGCTGTAAAGGTCGTCAAGACTCTGGATGCCGACCTTCTCCTCCTTGCGCTCAGGGCCGTCGAAGAGGCCGACGCTCTTCTTGGTGCCGTTGAAGTAGAAGCGGATCAGCGGGCGATTATGGTTGTCATCAAGAAGAATCCCGCAGTAGCTCTGGCGGTCACGCATCGTTACGCGCTTCACCTCAACCACTTCGCGCAAGATGGCCCGGATGATCAAGTGCCCCTCGTGTTCTTCCTCGGCAGAATCGGCTTACCCTAGCTAATCGTCAGCGTCTCGCGGTACACCACCGTCTGACTAGCGGCATCATCGCGTCGCTCCTCACGGTGCGACGCCAGGATAAGCCGCAGCGCATCACGCAGGTTCACCTGCGCCTCCGCCAACGTTGCCCCCTGCGTCACCACGCCGGGAATGTCCTCAAGCCACGCCACCACCCATCCATCACCGCCCGCCACATAGACCGCGTGCAGTTCGGCGACCGGCACGTCGGTTGGCGGGGACAGGGTTGTCTGACGATCATCCTGCATAGTGTACATCCCTAGATCGCCAGAACGCCGCCCCATGAGGAGCGGCGTTCTGGCTAAAGCTGGCGGGGAGGGAGAGATTCGAACTCTCGGTGGGATTGCTCCCACAGCGGTTTAGCAAACCGCCGCACTAGGCCACTATGCGACCTCCCCAGATGACGAACTTGCGCGATTGTACCATACCCAGGCGCTCTTGCCAACTTCGCAGGAGAGAGATGTGGAGGGGGCGGTGGGATTCGAACCCACGGACCCGGTTAGGGGCCGGTCGTTTTCAAGACGACTCCGTTACGACCACTCCGGCACGCCCCCGGAAGCCAACAGGCGCATCCGCTTGTGTGGAGACGCCTGTCTACGTGAGAAGGATTGGCAGGCGGGACAGGAATCGAACCTGCAACCTGCGGATTTGGAGGCCGCTGCTCTGCCAATTGAGCTACCCGCCTTCACACCGCGCGATGATACCATACCCCTCGCGCCTTTGCAACTTTGCTAAGGGTGCAGGTTTCAGGTGCCGGGTTTCAGGTGCCGGGTTTCAGGCCGAGCGCATTAGCAAGCCCTGTGCGTGCCCAAACCGTAAAGCATCCACGAACCCCTTTTAGCCAGTCGCCTGTGCGAGTGCGGCGCTCATCCGCTCAAGCCCTTCGACCAGCAGCGCGTGGGGGCAGCCAAAGTTGAGCCGTACGAAGCCGTCGCCCCCGGTGCCAAATGCTGCGCCATCCGAGAGCGCCACCTTGGCCTGGTCGCGAAAGAACGTGTACGGGTTGCCCGTGAGGCCCGCCTCGCGACAGTCGAGCCAAGCCAGGTAGGTTGCGTCGGGCACGGTGGTGCGTAGCCCCGGCATGTGCTCGGCCACATAGCGCACCAGAAAGTCGCGGTTGCCCGTCAGGTAGGCGCGCAGCGCCGTCAGCCACGTCTCGCCCTCCGCGAAGGCGGCTTGGGCGGCGACGAGGCCCATCGCGTTCACGTGGGGCACAATTCCGAGTTTCGCATGCTCGATGGCCTTGCGGAGCTCAGGGTTGCTGACAATCGCCAAGCCGCAACCCAGCCCCGGCAGGTTGAAGGTCTTACTCGGCGACATCAGCGTAATGGTGCGCTCGGCGATCTCTGGGGCCAGCGCTGCCATGGGCGTGTGACGAGTCGCGCCCAGCAGCAGGTCGCAGTGAATCTCGTCGGAGCAGATCAGCGTATTGTGGCGCAGACACAGCTCGGCCATGCGGCGCAGGGTCGCCGGGTCATAGGTCAGGCCCACCGGGTTGTGCGGGTGCGAGAGCAAGAAGAGGCGCGTGCGCTCGTGAAAGGCGCCCGCCAGCGCGTCCCAGTCCAGGCCATAGCTGATGGTCTGCCCATGCGCGACGTGGGCCAGTTCGACCGTATCGCACACGCGCTGCTGGAGACCCGGCGAACTGAGGAAGGGCGGGTAGGTTGGCGTGAGGGTGAGCACGCTGTCGCCGGGGGCACCAACGGCGCGACAGATGACGTTGATGCCGGAGACGAGGCTAGGCAGAAAGATAATCTGCTCGGGCGTGACCTGCCAGCGATAGAGCCGCGCCATGCGGTCGCAGACCACCGCTTTGAGCTGGGGCGCGGGGGTGGTGTAGCCGAAAAAGCCGTGGTCGGCACGCTCGCGCAACGCCCGCAGCACCGGCGCGGGCGAGGCGAAGTCCATATCGGCGACCCACATCGGCAGCACATCTTCGGGGTAGTGTTCCCACTTTACGCTGCCGGTGCCCCGGCGGGATACCACCTGATCAAAATCGAAGGGCACGGCGCACCTCGTTTCAGTTAGTACGCGTGGCTTAACGCACCTACCATTGTAGACGGCTCCCCATAGGCGTCAAGTGACGAGCAGTCTGGCCCAGCGTCTAGGGCAGCCTACGGATGTTATAATAGAGTCCAACGTCATGAAGACACCAAACACGATGAATATACCCACCTCCTCACAAGCCCAATCCGACGCGCTACGCGGCCCCTTGAGCATCTGGGACGGCCCGGTCTTCTATCGGGAGGCTGGCACTGCTGGCGGTGCCCGCCCGCCGCTGCTGCTGCTCCACGGCTGGGGCGGCTCGTCGGCCTACTGGCGGCCCACCTTAGCCGCTCTCGGCGGCGACCGTCACATCCTCGCCCCCGAGTTGCCCGGCTTCGGCGAGTCGCCCCCGCTCAAGGGTGACGCGACGCCGCAGCGCATGGCCGAACTGGTGATCGCCTTCGCCGACGCCATGGGCCTCGCGCAGTTCGACCTAAACGGCCACTCGTTTACCGCCAGCGTCGCCACCTACATCGCCGTCCGCAACCCAGGGCGCGTACGCCGTCTGGTACTCACCTGCATGAGTACCTTCCGCAGCGAGCGTGAGCGCCGCATCGTCTCGCAAGTGCATAAGATGCTGGCCCTCTGGATGGCGCTGCGCCGCCCGTGGATGGCCCGGGTGCGCCCGCTCTACCGCTCCGTCGGCGGGCGCTTCTTCTAC
>CAIWXH010000544.1 GCA_903916565.1 uncultured Oscillochloris sp.
GCCGATAGCCGATAGCCGATAGCCGATAGCCGATAGCCGATAGCCGATAGCCGATAGCCGATAGCCGATAGCCGATAGCCGATAGCCGATAGCCGATAGCCGATAGCCGATAGCCGATAGCCGATAGCCGATAGCCCCACACCTGCGGTCACGTTCACGGTGGCGGTGTGCGCGTGGTGCATAGCTACCTAGCTGCAAGAAGGGCGCAGCCGACGCTGCGCCCTTTCAACCTACTCTTTGTTCGTAGCGCGTGGGGGTTACCCGGTTGAAACAAGCCGCTGGTGGGGCGAGGTAAAGCTGAGTACACGCTCGCCTGGGTCGCTGGCTGCGTACGCTGGGAAGGTGGGCGTCAGCACCACCGAGTTGTCGCCGCCGTAGGCGTTCGACACGTAGCCGTCAGCGTTCCAGTCGTTGTGCCACTCGTTGCCGTTGAGCAGGTAGCGATAGTTGTACGCCTGGCCTGCCTGAAGCTCAAGGGTGACCATCCAGCCGCTTTCCAACTGCCGAAGGGGGGTAGCATGCTCGTCCCAGCCGTTGAAGTCGCCTACCACATGAATCGTGTCGGCCCAGATCGAGGCGGGCATGGCGAACGTGACGCGCACGGTGCCGTCTGGCCCTAGACGCTTCGAGATCATCGCGATACTCCTTTGTAGCGCGGCGGCGACTCCCTTGTCGCCACTCACGGGGCGAATTATAGCATACGCCCCGCCGTAGGGTAAGTGGTGATCATGTGCGTAGTACGGCGGTTGCATTAGCCTGCGAAGGCAGGCTTCGCACCTACCGAGCCGGGGACTTCAGTCCCCCGGCAAGCTCGCCCGGTGCGTATGGGCTATAATGGCCCGCATGAGCTTCATACCAATGCGCCGCATCTTCCTGGTGAGCCTTGGGGCGACCCTGCTGTTCGTCGCCCTGTTGGCCGGATGCGACCTTGCCGCCGACCGTCAGGCGGTACAGCCGAGCGCCGACCTTGGCCCCACCGCGCCGCCGAGCGCTACCCCGCTGCCGCGTGGCGGCACCCTGACGCTGCGCCTAGCCGCTGATGTGCCCACGCTGCGCCCCTGGCAGCCCCGCTCACGCGGCGAAGAGCAGCTCACGGCACTGCTCTACAGCGGCCTGATGCGCCTTGACAGCCAGATGCGCCCCGTGCCGGATCTGGCCGAGCGCTGGGATGTGACGCCCGACGGGCGCACGATCACCTTTACGCTGCGGAGCGGCTTGGCTTGGCACGACGGCGCCCCGCTTGATGCGGGCGATGTGCTTTTTACCCTTGAGCGCCTGCGCGCCTTGCCCCCCACCAGCACCGCCATGCTCGCCGACCTGCGCTACATCGGTGCGGCCACGGCCCCCACGAGCGCCACGGTCGTGCTGACGCTGACCAGCCGTTTTGGGCCGGTGCTGTCGGCGCTGGCCCTGCCGATCCTGCCGCGCCATTTGCTTGCGGGGCGCGACCTTGGCAGCTTGAATTTCTGGGAGGTGCCGGTGGGCAGCGGGCCGTTCAAGCTGGCCGAGCGCCAGCCCGGCCAGACCTACACCTTCGTGCGCTACGAGCAGTTTCATCGCGGCGCGCCGTTGCTCGATGCGGTGCAGTTGGTGGTTACCCCTGACCCGACGGCGGCTACGGTGGCGCTGGCCGATGGCTTCCTGCTGCTGGCCGAGTTGCCCTGGGGCACCCAGACGACGCTCGCCCAGACCAGCCCGCAGAGCATCGTCGCTGCCTACCCCGAGAACGGCTATTACTTCCTCGGTTTCAACCTGCGTACCGGACGCCCCTTTGCTGACCTGCGTCTGCGTCAGGCGCTGGCTTTGGCCGTTGATGTGCCGCGCCTCGTCGAGACGGCCACGAAGGGCCAGGGCGTCCCAGTCGCCTCGACGGCGCTGCCCGGTTCGTGGGCCGACCTGACCCCGGTGCCGGTCGCTGGGGCGAACCTCGACGCCGCCCGTACGCTGCTCGACGAGGCTGGCTGGACGCTGCCCGCCGGGGCGACCATTCGCCAGTGCGAGGCGTTGACGCTGACGGCGACGCTGTATGTGCGGGCGGATGATGCGCGGCGCGTGCTGGCCGCCCGGCAGATTGTCGAGGCCGCCGCCACCATCGGTATGCAGATTCGGGTTGAGCCAGCCGATTTCGCCACGGTGATTCGGGCGCGCTATGCGCCGCCCTTCGACTTTGACCTGCTGCTGGGCAGTTGGAGCAACGGGGCTGGCGATCCCGACTACGCCGATGTGCTGTACTACGACCCCGACGATTTCGCCCTCTTTCACTCCAGCCAACTGAACCAGGGCCAGGCCGACGACCGCTCGACGCGCAACTTCGTGGGCTATAGCGACCCGCGCTACGACAACGAGGCCCAGGCGGCGCGGCAACTCTACAATCTTGATGAGCGGGCCACGGCGATCACGCAGGCCCAGGCCCGCATCGCCGCCGATCGGCCCTACCTCTTCCTTTGGGCCGACCGCAGCGCCGTCGCGCTTAGCCCGCGCCTGACCACGCTCGATGGGCCAATCGCCAGCGCGTCGCCGCTCTACTACTGGAATATCGAGCGCTGGTATTTGCAACCGTGAATGCGTCGGTCAGTCAGGGCTGAGGCACCGTCGCTTGCCGACGTGCTGGCAGACGACATTGCACGCCCGAAGATGTGGTGCCCCCAGACCTTGTGTAAAAGCCCGTCGCGATTTTTTGGCAGGCAGACCAACGAACGTCCCTTGGGTGAAAGGCCGTTGCTGCGGGCGAACAGATCCCGCAAGGTCTTTTCGGTCGGCAAATGCCGATCCAAGGATGTTGGTTACATCTGTGTACCTCAATCGGGTACGATGGCACTAGCGTCTATCGTGAATTCACGGCTGATGCCGTGACGACATGGCCCGATCCCGGAGGTTCACCCTATGTCCCCACCTCACTGGCCCCTTCGTCTGCCTGCTCAGGTACGCACCACGCTGCGGAGCATCCTGGTCGTTCTGCTGCTGCTTGGCGTGAGCAGTTGCGGCTCAAGCGCACCCGGGTCATCGGTTCCGCTGATAGAGCCTGCCGCGTCTGCGGTCGCGTCCGGCACCTCGCCTGTCCCGTCGGCGGGAACCGCAGCGACTGGCCCAACGATTGCCCTTGTGATGAAGACGCTCACCAACCCGTTCTTTGTGGAGATGGAGCAGGGCGCACGACGGGCCGAGAGCGAGCTAGGGGTGCAGTTGATTGTCAAGACAGCGGCCCAAGAGACTTCAATTGACCAGCAGATCGCGATCATCGAGCGGCTGATTGAGCAGAAGGTCGCGGCCATTGTGATTGCCCCTGGCGATTCGACCAGTCTACTGCCGGTGCTCGTGCGTGCCCAGCAGGCCGGGATTGTCGTCGTCAACATTGACAACCGGCTCGATCCCAAGCTCACGGGTGAGCTTGGGTTGGTCAATGTGCCCTTCATTAGTGTGGATAACGAGAGCGGCGCCTACCAGGCGGCGCGGGTGGTCAGTAGCAACATCACCACCCCAACCAAGGCGATCATCATTGAGGGCATCATGAGCGCGCAGAATGCGATTGATCGGACACGCGGCGCCCAACGGGCTTTTGCCGAAAACCCGGCGCTCACCGTGGTTGCGACCGAGACGGCGCACTGGAAGATCGATGAGGCGTATGCGGTGACCAAGCGGCTGCTGACCGCCAACCCTGACATCGGCGTGATCTTCTGCGCGAACGATATGATGGCCCTCGGCACCCTTCAGTACTTAGAGGAGACTGGCCGCACCGAGGTCAAGGTCGCCGGCTTCGACGCGCTGGCTGAGGCGCGGCAGGCCATCAACGCGGGCAAGCTGGTGGTGACGGTAGATCAGCAGGCGGCGCAACAAGGCTACCTTGGTGTCAGCTACGCCGTGTCACTGCTCGCGGGCGAGAAGCCGCCTGCCGAGACGATGGTGCCGGTGAAGCTGATTACTCGTGATCCGCAACCCTAGCGCCAATGCTTTTCAGATACGCCGATCCCGCACCGACCTTTGCCCCTCACCCCCTGCCCCTCTCCCGCACAGGGAGAGGGGGCTGGGGGGGGTGAGGGCTGGGCGGCAGCAGTCCTTATTTGTAAAGCATTAGCCCGAAGACCAGAGGCGACTTATGAATTTCCGCATCAACCTCATCCATAAGTTCATCGCCTTTTTGCTGCTCGCCGCTGTGCTGCCGCTGCTCATCGTGGGTGTCTCGGCGTATCAGGTGTCGCGCACGATTGTCCACGAGGAGGCGATCCGCTTTACGCAGGTGCTGGTTGATGCCCAGCGCGACTATCTCGACCTCCAGTCACAGCAGATCGCCAGTCTGATTGCAAACCTGTTGAGCGTGGAGGAGATCACCACGGCGCTGGCGAACGACACCCAGACCGACGCCTACACCAACCTCGCCACCCAGGCCCGGATCGGCTACATCCTCGATGGCTACAGCAACCTGAAGGGGTTGGTCTCGATTGACATTTTTACCCTGCGTGGCGCCCACTACCATGTCGGGGACACGCTTGATGTTTCGCGGCTACGCACTGAGGTCATTGATGCGATCATGCTTCAGGCGCGGACCAACAGCGCCAGCGTCGTCTGGTCTGGGATTGAGGA